>NZ_PEFF01000001.1:3162500-3422500 GCF_002754375.1 Variovorax sp. 54 | reverse complement strand
TGGGACCCGCCCTTTGATTCAAGGTGCGCCGCCTGAGGCGGCGGCGCGCGTCAGTTACCTGACGACGCTGAGCCAGGCGGAAGCCGCAGCACGCAGTTCTTGTGCGTGGTGCGCGCCACGGCCGGCACGGCTGTCGGCGCTTTCCATCAGCGCAGCGGCATGGCTGGCGGGAGTCTGGGTCGGCGACGAACGGAAGAAACGGGCCACTTGGGCAAGAAGACTGAACATGACGGTGCGCGGCTTGTGGCTGCGACGGGGTTGATTGGCGATGGATGTAGATTAAGGGTAATCCCTAGTAAAACAAGCCCCAGGTTATGCATCTCATGCATGGTGCGATTCACCTAGACTGATCCGACGATGAAGTTGCAACTGCTCTCCGACCTGCACCTGGAATCCCACCCACGCTTCCACGCCGACCCCATCCCGGGCGCCGACCTGCTGGTGCTCGGAGGCGATATCGGCTCCTACCAAGAAGGCTCTCGCCTGACGGACACCGACTTCGGGCTGGGCCGCTACTCGCCGCGCAAGGGCTGGCCGACGCCGGTGGTCTACGTGCCGGGCAACCACGAGTACGACAACCTCGATTTCGACGCCACGCACGCGCGTCTGCGTGCGCTGTGCGAGGAGCTCGGCATCCTCTGGCTCGAGCGTGAGACCCTGGTCATCGAGGGCATCCGCTTCATCGGCACCACGTTGTGGGCCGATTTCGACGCGCTGGTCGAGCCCCGCGACGGCCTCGCCGAGGCACTCAAGAAGCGCGGCAAGGCGATGCGCGCGGCCGACTTCTACCTCGAGAAAATGGCCGGCACGCGAAATGGATTGCCCTTCATGGCTGCCGAAATGAGAGAGCAAGCACTCACCTGCCAGGCCTGGCTGCGTGACGCGCTGGCCCAGCCCTACGACGGCACGACGGTGGCCATCACCCATTTTGCGCCCAGCCTGGCGAGCGCCGATCCCCGCTACGGGCTCACGCCCGGCACCGCGGGTTTCTGCAATTCACTCGACGAGCTGCTGCCGCACGCGCAGCTCTGGCTGCACGGCCACCTGCACTGCCCGTTCGACTATGTGAAGGACGGCTGTCGCGTGGTTGCCAACCCGCTGGGCTACCGCAGCAACGGCGAGCAGGAGGGCTACCAACCCCAACTGCTGATCGAAATCAACTGAGCGATCGACCGATCTTCAGCGCGCCGCCAGCCCCTCGAAGCAGGTGCCGAGCACCAGTTCGACGATCTCGGCGTCGCTCTGCAGGCCACCCGCCTTCAAGAACCCCAGCACCGGATCGCAGGCGCGCGCGAACAGCGTGTAGAGCACGGCGATCGCCGGCAGCTTCGGGTTGAGCGCGCCGCTGGCCTGCGCCGACTGGATCCAGCCGCCGAGCACTTCGCTGATCGCGACCAGCCGGTCGAGGTAACCGCGGTGCTTCATCAGCGCGGCGCGCAACACCGAGTTCTGGTGCGGCAGCGACGGCATCTCGCCGGCCAGCTGCATCTGCATGGCCCAGCGCACCACCGCGCGCAGCTTGTCGACGGGCAGCTGGTCGGCCGGCACGGACGCCAGGAAATCCTGCGTGCGCTGCATGATGCGCACCATCGCGGCGGCGGCCAGGTCTTCCTTGCTGGGAAAGTGCTTGTAGAGGCTGGCCTTGGCGATGCCGACCGACGCGGCCACCTCGTCCACGGTCATCGACTCGAAGCCCTTCTCGGCCAGCAGGCGGCTCGCGGTCTGCACGATGGCTTCCTCGCGGGCCAGCAGCATCTGCTCCTTGAACGAGGGCTTGGCGGGAACGGCGGCGGCATTCATGCGGAAATTCTAGTCATGACCGTCGCCGGCCAGACGCCGTGGATGCCGAAATACCAGCCAGTCTGTTGCAGACCGGGCAGTTTTACCACTCAGGCGGTGCGTCCCTTGGCCACGAGGCGGATGCCAGGCATGAGTTCGGCGGCGAGCTCAGGCCGCTCCAGCGCGTAGTCCAGGTTCATGCGCGCGATCTCGACGTGCTCCTCGCCGAGCGCCTGCGCCCGCGAGCCCTGGCCGCGCTCGATGGCCTGCACCATCGCGTGGTGCGTGCGGTGCGCCTGCCGCATCCATTGCTGGCCCTCTTCCATCGACGACTGCATGGGCAGCATCGCGCTGGGCGCGGCAAAGGGCTGGCCGCCGAGCATGTCCATCACGCGCTTGAGCGCCAGGTTGCCGCAGCCTTCGAGGATCAGCTTGTGGAAGCGGTCGTTCATCTCGACGTACGCAGCGTAGTCGTCGATCTCCATGCTGGGCTTGTTGACGGCGCGGTCGCCGTCTTCCAGGCAGTCTTTCAGATCGCGCAGCAACTGGCGCGACACGCCGTCTTCGGCCAGCAAACGGGCGGCAAAGCCCTCGATCACGCCGCGCACGCGGATCGCGTCGGCCACTTCCTGCGAGGTGAAGCGGCGCATCTGGTAGCCGCCGCTGGGCGACTGCTCGATCAGGCCTTCGTGCTCGAGGCTGGCCAGCGCCAGGCGCACCGGCGTGCGCGAGGCCCCCAGCTTCTCTGCCAGCGGGATCTCGGCCAGCCGCTCTCCGGGCACGAATTCGCCCTTGAGGATCAGGTCGCGCAGTTGCACGAGCACGCGGGATTGTTGGGAGTCCATCGGGAGGCGCCAGGGCAACAGGGAGAGGGAGGAATGGGCGGATTCTAGGAGAACCGCCCGCCACTGCACGCAGCATAGCCAAACGGGCGCAGTTGTTGCATGCACTCTGATTTGAAATGTGTCAAAAACACACAAGCACCCCAGAGTTAACCCTATGTACAGCCCCAAAACAGGGCAAACGAGCCGATGAAAGTTTGACCTTTGTCAAAAATCACCAAGACAATGCATACAACTGCATGCAATGCCTGCAGGCCTTCTGACAAAGACCTCTCGATGGAGCCCGCACGATGATCAGCGCCGAGCAAAACGATTTCATCACCCGCGTCGGACCCGGCGCGCCCGCCGGCAAGCTGCTGCGCCGCTACTGGCAGCCGGTGGCGCTGGCCGACGAACTGGCGGGTCCGCGCCCGGTCAAGCCCGTGAAGCTCATGGGCCAGGACTTCGTGCTGTTCCGCGACGAGAGCGGCCAGCTCGGCATGCTCGACCGCGACTGCCCGCACCGCGGCGCCGACCTCGCCTTCGGGCGGCTCGAAAACGGCGGCATCCGCTGCGCCTTCCACGGCTGGCTGTTCGACGCCAAGGGCAACTGCCTGGAAACCCCGGCCGAGCCCGCCACCAGCAAGCTGTGCAGCCGCATCAAGCAGTCGGCCTACCCGGTGGTCGAGAAGGCCGGCGTGGTCTTCGCGTACATCGGCGAGGGCGAGCCCCCGGCTTTTCCCGACTTCGACTGCTTCGTCGCGCCCGACACCCACACCTTCGCGTTCAAGGGCCTCTTCGAATGCAACTGGCTGCAGGCGCTCGAAGTGGGCATCGACCCCGCGCACGCCTCGTACCTGCACCGCTTCTTCGAGGACGAAGACACGTCGGAAAGCTACGGCAAGCAGTTCCGCGGCGCCTCGGCCGACTCCGACATGCCCATCACCCAGGTGCTGCGCGAGTACGACCGCCCCGACATCAGCGTGGAGCCCACCGACTACGGCTTCCGCCTCAAGGCGCTGCGCAAGCTCTCGGAAGACACCACCCACGTGCGCGTGACCAACGTGGTGTTCCCGCAGGCCTTCGTGATTCCGATGAGCGCCGAGATGACCATCTCGCAATGGCACGTGCCCGTGGACGACACGCACTGCTACTGGTACGCCGTGTTCACCAGCTTCACCGGCCCGGTCGACAAGCAGCAGATGCGCGACCAGCGCCTGAAGCTGTACGAGCTGCCCGACTACACCTCGCGCAAGAACAAGCGCAACAACTACGGCTTCAGCATCGAAGAGCAGCTGACCGAAACCTACACCGGCATGGGCGACGACATCAACGTGCACGACCAGTGGGCGGTGGAGTCGCAGGGCGCCATCCAGGACCGCACGCGCGAGCACCTGGGCAGCACCGACAAGGGGATCATTGCCTACCGCCGCGTGCTGGTGAAGGCCATCGAGGCCACGCTCGCCGGCGAGAGCGCGCCGATGCTCATCGACGCCGCGCAGGCCAGTGCCATGACCGGGCCCCCGTCCATCGACGGCATCGGCAAGGTCGTCGATGAAGCCGCCACCGAGGCCTACTGGCAGGACGCCGACCGCGCGCGCCGCCTGAAGTCCGACTGGGCCTCCGCACGGCTCGCTGCCTGAGCACGCGCCATGAGCAACACCCACACCTTCGTCGACCGCTTCGGTCTCTGGTCTGCCGACCAGCATGCGCAGGCGCGCGAACTCGTGCGCCGCATCGACAGCGGCGAGGTGGACACCGTCCGCTTCGCCTGGCCCGACCAGCACGGCCTGCTGCGCGGCAAGACCCTGGTCGCGGGCGAGGCGCGCTCGGCCCTGTGGGAGGGCGTGAACCTCACCTCCACCTTGCTGGCCAAGGACACCTCGCACAAGACCGTGTTCCCCGTGTTCTCGCAGGGCGGCGGCTTTGCCATCGAAGGTTTGCAAGGCGGCGCCGACTTCACCATCGTGGCCGACCCCGCCACCTTCAAGGTGCTGCCCTGGGCGCCGCGCACCGGCTGGATTCTGTGCGACGCCTACATGGCCGACGGCCGGCCCTGTCCCTTCGCGACGCGGCAGATCCTGCAGCGCGCGGTGGCGCAGCTCGACGAGTTGGGGCTGGACTTCATCGCCGGCCTCGAGGTCGAGTTCCACGTCTTCAAGCTCGAAGACGCGCGCATGGGCCTGGCCGACTCGGGCCAGCCCGGCGAACCGCCGCGCGTGTCGCTGCTGTCGCACGGCCACCAGTACCTGACCGAGCTGCGCTACGACCGCGTCGACGGTCTCATGGAGCTGCTGCGCTCGCAGCTCGTGGCGCTCGGCCTGCCGCTGCGCTCGCTCGAGATCGAGTTCGGCCCGAGCCAGTTCGAGCTCACCTTCGGCCCCACGGCCGGCGTCACACCCGCCGACACCATGGTGCTGCTGCGCAGCGCGATCAAGCAGATCTGCCAGCGCGCCGGCCTGCACGCCACCTTCATGTGCCGCCCGAAGATCCCGAACGTGATGTCCAGCGGCTGGCACCTGCACCAGTCGCTGCGCCGCAAGAGCGACGGCGTCAACGCCTTCATGCCCGAGCCGGGCGGGCGCGACCTCAGCGAGATCGGCATGCACTACCTCGGCGGCCTGAAGGCGCACGCCTGCGGCGCGGCTGCACTGGCCAGCCCGACGATCAACGGCTACCGCCGCTACCGCCCCTTCTCGCTGGCGCCCGACCGCGCGATCTGGGCACGCGACAACCGCGGCGCGATGCTGCGCGTGCTCGGCGGCCCGGGCCAGAACGCCTCGCGCATCGAGAACCGCGTGGGCGAGCCCACGGCCAACCCGTACCTGTACCTCGCGTCGCAGCTGTTCTCGGGGCTGGACGGCATCCGCCACCAGACCGACGCGGGTCCCTCGGCCGATGCACCCTACGAAACGCCAGCCGAACAACTGCCGCGATCGTTGAGCGACGCCCTCGCCTGCCTGCGCAAGGACGAAATGCTCAACGCGCAGATGGGCAAGGTCTTCGTCGACTACCTCTGCCACATCAAGGAAGCGGAAATCGCCCGCTTCAACCTCGAAGTCAGCGAGTGGGAACACCGCGAGTACTTCGACATGTTCTAAGCCCTTCAATGCCCACGATCCACTACATCCTCAAGGACGGCACCACGCGCGAGGTCGACGCCAAGGTCGGCGCCAGCGTGATGGAGACCGCCATCCGCGGCAACGTGCGCGGCATCGACGCCGAGTGCGGCGGCTGCTGCTCGTGCGCGACCTGCCACGTCTACGTCGACGACGCGTTCCTCGAACTGCTGCCGCCGCCCGACGACATGGAAAGCGCGCTGCTCGATGCCGTCGCGTCCGAGCGCCGGCCCGGTTCGCGCCTGAGTTGCCAGCTCAGCGTGAGCGCCGCCCTCGATGGCCTCACGGTGCGTGTGCCCGATACACAGGTCTGACCAGCGCGTCGGGCATCATCGCCCGCTGCCAAACATCCGGTTACAAGCCAGCGGCGCCCGCGCGGCGCATTCCACTCCCACAGAAAGGCGTTTTTTCATGACGACGATGACCAAGCGAACCCTCCTCTCGACCCTGCTGCTCGCCGGCCTCGGCATGGCGGGTGCTGCGCAAGCCCAGACCACCGAGCCGCTGCGCATCGGCCTCATCGCGACCTACTCCGGCCCCTACGCCGACTACGGCCGCCAGTTCGACGCCGGCATCGCGCTGTACCTCAAGGAGCACGGCGGCAAGGTGGGCGGGCGCACCGTCGAGATCATCAAGAAAGACACTGCCGGCCCCGCGCCCGACGCCGCCAAGCGCATCGCGCAGGAACTCATCGTGCGCGACAAGGTGAGCATCCTCACCGGCCTGGATTTCAGCCCCAACGCCTACGCCGTGGGCGCCATCGCCACGCAGGCCAAGATCCCCACGCTGGTGATGAACGCCGCCTCTTCGGCCATCACCACCAGCTCGCCCTACGTGGCGCGCCTGTCGTTCACCGTGCAGCAGGTCACCGACCCGATGGCGCGCTACATGCTCAAGCAGGGCGTGAAGGACGCCTACACCGTGGTCGCCGACTACGCCTCGGGCGTCGATGCCGAGACCGCGTTCAAGAAGGCCTTCACCGCCGGCGGCGGCAAGGTCTCGGGCGAAGTGCGCACGCCGATGAACAACCCCGACTTCTCGGCCTACGTGCAGCGCATCAAGGACGCCAAGCCCCAGGCCGTGTTCTTCTTCTTCCCCTCGGGCGTGATGCCGCCGGCCTTCCTCAAGGTGTGGAAGGAGCGCGGCATGGAGCAGGCCGGCATCAAGCTCTTCGCCACCGGCGAAGCCACCGACGACAGCTACCTGGACGCCACCGGCGACGTGGCGCTGGGCCTCGTCACCAGCCACCACTACTCGTTCGCGCACAACTCGCCGAAGAACCAGAAGTTCGTGAAGGACTTCGCCGCCGACAACGGCACCAAGCTGCGCCCCAGCTACTTCGCCGTGACCGCCTACGACACCATGGCCGCCATCGACCTCGCACTGGCCAAGACCAAGGGCGACACCGGCGGCGACAAGTTCATGGACGCGCTCAAGGGCCTGAGCTTCGAGAGCCCGCGCGGCCCGATCGAGATCGACGCGGCCACGCGCGACATCGTGCAGACCGTCTACATCCGCAAGACCGAGCGCGCCAACGGCCAGCTGGTGAACGTGGAGTTCGACAAGTTCGAGCGCGTCAAGGACCCGGCCAAGGAAGCCGCGGCCGCCAAGTAAGCCAACGCCAGCCAGCACGCAGCAGCAGCAAGCAGGAAATTCATGGGTATCGTGATCTTCGATGGAGTGGCCTACGGCATGCTCCTGTTTCTCATCGGCGTGGGCCTGTCCATCACGATGGGACTCATGAATTTCGTCAACCTCGCGCACGGCAGTTTCGCGATGGTGGGCGGCTACGCGGCCAGCGTGCTCATGAACCAGTGGGGCCTGGGCTTCGGTCTCTCGCTGGCGGCGGCCTTCGTGGCCGCGGCGCTGGTGGGCGCGGTGCTGGAGTTCGTGTTCTACCGGCGGCTGTACCGCGCGCACCCGCTCGACCAGGTGCTGCTGTCGATCGGCGTGGTGTTCGTCTCGATCGCCGCGTTCACCTACTTCTTCGGCCCGACGATGCAGCCCTTCACGCTGCCGAAGGCGCTCGAAGGCCAGGTGTCGGTGCTCGGCCTCGAAGTGGGCCGCTACCGCCTGTTCCTGATCGGCTGCGGCGTGGCCGTGCTGGTCGCGCTGCTGCTGGGCCTGGGCAAGACGCGCTATGGCGCGATGGTGCGCGCTGCCGTCGACAACCAGCGCGTGGCGGGCGGCACGGGCATCCATGTGCAGCGCCTGTTCTTCCTGACCTTCTCGCTGGGCTGCGGCCTGGCGGGCCTGGGCGGCGCGCTGAGCCTGGGCATGCTGGGGCTGGAGCCGTCGTTCCCGCTCAAGTACCTCGTCTACTTCTTGATGGTGGTGTGCGTGGGCGGTGCGGGCACCGTCACCGGGCCCTTCATTGCGGCGCTGCTGGTCGGCATCGTCGACGTGGCGGGCAAGTACTACCTGCCTGAAACCGGCGCCTTTCTCATCTACGTGTTCATGATCGTCATGCTGCTGGTGCGCCCGAACGGCATCGTCGCCAAGAAGGGGCTCGCATGAAGCCGCTGAGCCTCTCCCCCGCGCAATTGCGCGCGGCCGAAATCGCCTTCTGGCTCGCGCTCGCGTCGAGCTTCTTCCTGCTGCCCGACAAGCTCACGCTGATGAGCCAGATCATGATCTTCGGGCTCTTTGCCGTGTCGCTCGACATGGCGCTGGGCTACGCGGGCATCCTCACCGTGGGCCACGCCGCCTTCTTCGGCGCGGGCGCCTACGCGGCCGGCCTGCTCGCCAAGTACGGCTGGAGCGAACCCTTCAGCGGCCTGGTGTTCGCGCTCGCCGTGTGCGCCCTGCTGGGCTACGTGCTGAGCTACCTCGTGGTGCGCGGCGCTGACCTCACGCGGCTGATGATCACCATCGGCGTGTGCGTGCTGCTGTTCGAGCTGGCCAACCGGCTCTCGGGCATCACCGGCGGCACCGACGGCCTGCAGGGCGTGGTGATTGCGCCCGTGCTCGGCCTGTTCGACTTCGACCTCTACGGCAAGACCGCGTTCGGCTATGCCTTCGGCGTGGTGCTCGCGATGTTCCTGCTCGTGCGGCTGGTGCTGCGCTCGCCCTTCGGCCTGGCGCTGCGCGGCATCCACGACAGCCGCAAGCGCATGACCGCCATCGGCTCGCCGGTGGAAGCGCGCCTGCGCATGGCCTACGCGATGTCGGCCGCGGTGGCCGGCGTGGCGGGCGCGCTGCTGGCGCAGACCACGCAGTTCGTCGGCATCGAATCGATCAGCTTCAACCGCTCGGCCGAAGTGCTCATCATCCTCGTGCTCGGCGGCACCGGGCGGCTGTACGGCGGCCTCATCGGGGCCATCGTCTACATGCTGGTGCACGACTGGTTCGCCGACATGAACCCGCAGTACTGGATGTTCTGGCTCGGCATCTTCCTGATCGTGGCCGTCATGCTGGGACGCGGCGGGATCATGGGTGCGCTCTCGCGCGTGGTCCGCACGGGGAAGGCGCGATGAGCACCTCCACCACGCACGCCCTGCGCACGCAGAACCTGGGCATCCGCTTCGGCGCCTTCCAGGCCGTGAGCGAGGTCAACCTGTCGCTCGAACCCGGTGCGCGGCAGGCGCTGATCGGACCCAACGGCGCCGGCAAGACCACGCTCATCAACCTGCTCACGGGCGTGTTCAAGCCCACCAGCGGATCGATCCGCCTGGGCGAGCGCGACATCACGCGCCTGCCCGGCGACAAGCGCGCCCGCATGGGGCTGGCGCGCACCTTCCAGATCAACACGCTGTTCCCCAGCCTCACGCCGCTGCTGTCGGTGGTGCTGGCCATCAGCGAGCGCGAAGGGCTGGGCGCCACCTGGTGGCGGCCGCTCAAGGGCTGCACCGCCGTGTTCGACGAGGCGCATGCGCTGCTCGCCACGCTGAAGCTCGACGCCCTGGCCGACGTGCCCGTGGCCGAGCTGGCCTACGGCAAGCAGCGGCTGCTCGAGATTGCGCTGGCGCTCGCCGCCAAGCCCCGCATCCTGCTGCTCGACGAGCCCGCCGCCGGCGTGCCGGAGGACGAGAGCGGTGAACTCTTCGAAGCCATTGCGGCGCTGCCGGCCGACATCAGCGTGCTCTTCATCGAGCACGACATGAAGCTCGTGTTCCGCTTTGCGCGCCGCATCTCGGTGCTGGTGGGCGGACGCATCCTCACCGAAGGCACGCCCGCCGAGATCGGCGCCGACCCGCGCGTGCGCGAGGTCTACCTGGGAAGCTCGCACCACCATGGCTGACACCGACACCGCCGCACTCGCCTTCGACCGCGTCACCGCCGGCTACGGCAACGCCGTGGTCCTCGACCGCCTCGATTTCTCGCTGCGGCCCGGCGAAAGCCTGGCCATCCTGGGGCGCAACGGCGTGGGCAAGACCACGCTGCTCGAAACGCTGATGGGCAACACCCGCGTGATGCAGGGCGCGATCCGCTGGCAGGGCGCCGACATCACGCGCTGGCCCGCGCACCAGCGCGTGCGCGCCGGGCTGGGCTGGGTGCCGCAGGAGCGCGAGGTGTTCCCGTCGCTCACGGTGGAAGAAAACCTCACGGTGATCGCCCGCCCCGGCAGCTGGACCTTGCAACGGGTTTATGAATTCTTTCCGCGCCTGCGCGAGCGGCGCGGCAACTACGGCAACCAGCTCTCGGGCGGCGAGCAGCAGATGCTGGCCATCGGCCGCGCGCTCATGACCAACCCGAAGCTGCTGCTGCTCGACGAGCCGATGGAAGGCCTCGCGCCGATCATCGTGGAAGAGCTGGCGGCAGCCATTCGGCGCCTGTGCGAATCGGAAGGCCTGGCCTCGATCGTGGTGGAGCAGCACCCGGTGCTGGCCCTGGACATGACGCACCAGGCGATCGTGCTGGAGCGCGGCACCGTCGTGCATGCCGGCCCGAGCGCGGCGCTGGCGGCCGACAAGGAGCTGCTCGAAGGCTTGCTGGGCGTCGGCATCGCCGAGGCGCCGGCCGCCTAAGCCGTCAGGCCAGCAAGCCGATCCGCCGGGCACCGGCAAAGAAACGCCACGACGCCAGCCCCCCGGCGATCAGGCTCACGCCCCACGACAGCCACAGGCAGGTGTAGAGGATGAAGGCCAGGCCGACGTCCACCACGGGCGCGAGGAAGGTCGTGTCCTGCCCGAACAGCACGTGGGTGCCCAGGCCCCACCACACGAAGTACGGCAGCGCGGCCAGGCACAGGCCGTAGACCAGGCTGGCCGCCAACGGGCCGAGGTGCTCGCGCAGCACCGCCCAGCGCACGAGGAAGAACAAGGCCAGGTCCAGCAGCACCAGGGCCAGCAGGCCGAGGCCCAGGATGAGTTCGAGGGTCATGGCCGCACTGTAAGCACGCTCACCGAGAAAGGTGCCGAGCGGGTGCCGGCGTACCGGCAGGCGCTACCGCACGCCGCAGCGCACGGTACGCCTCACCGGCATCAGCTCAGCATCTGCCCGCGGCTGCCGATCACGGCCACGTCCACGAACTGGCCGCCTTCGCGGTTCGAGCGGCCGTAGTTGATCTTCACGCCGCCGAGGTCGAAGTTCTCGATGCTCGCCATGCCACCGAGCACGGCGGCGCGCGTCGGCGAAGGACCGGCGCGGCGCAGGCCTTCGGCCAGCACGGCGGCGTTCATGTAGCCCTCCAGGCTGGTCAGCGAGAAGTCCTTGTTGCCACTGGCCAGCATGTCGGCCTGGTAGCGGCGCACGATCTCGAACTTGGTCGAGTACGGCGACGGCACCACGATCACGAAGCCCAGGCCGCGTGCCAGGTCGCCCATGGCCGACAGCGCGCTGGCCGTGATCGACAGGCCGTAGGCCGAGCTGCTGTTGCCCGCGCCGCGCAGCGCCTTCAGGAACACCGGCGCCGTGCCGGCCAGGCCGACCACCACCACCTGCGGCTTGGCCTTGGCGATGGCCTCGGCGGCCGGGCCCACTTCCATGCTCGTGGTGTTGGGCGTGGTGGCGATCACCGCCGGCTCCAGCTTGGCCTTGGCCAGCGCGTTCTTGAACGCCGCCAGCACCGACTGGCCCAGCGGGTCGTTCGAATGCACGAGGCCGATGCGCGTCTGGCCCAGCACGGCGGCCGTGCTCACCAGCTTGTCGACCTCCTGGTCGTAGTTGGCGCGCACCCAGAAGGTGTTGGGCGAGGTCTTCTTGCGCAGCGCGATGGTGCCGGTGATCGGGCCGACCACGGCCATGCCGGGCACCGCGTCCATCACCTCGGCGGTCTGGCGCGTGCCCAGCGGGTGCACCAGCGCGAGCACCGAGCTGTCTTTTTCGAAAGCCAGCGCGTTGGCCTTGGCCACGTCGGGCTTGAAGGTGTCGTCGGCCATCACGAGCTCGACCTTGCTGCCGTGCAGGCCGCCGGCCTTGTTCAGCGCGGTGAAGAACGCGCTGGAGCCCTGGTACAGCCCCTGGCCATTGGCTTTTTCCACGCTGCTGTTGTCGAAGGTCGTCCCGATGCGGATCGCACGGTTCTGCGCGAACGCCGGAAATCCCAGCCCGACGCCGGCCGCGGCGGCCGTCGTGGCGGCCAGCCCGGAAAGGGCGCGGCGGCGGCTGGTGGAAAGCGGCGCGGTCGACTCGCGCGGCACGGGGACGGTCATGATCAAAGCCTCCAATAGTCGGTGACAAAAGTTCACATTTCAAACAGAAATGTAACGCACCTCACTGGATCGGTCATGACAAACCCTAAAGCAGCTCCTCGCCCACGAGGGGCAGCAGCAGCCAGTTCTTGAAGCGCAGCCAGAGGAACTCGCCCGGTTCGTCCTCGTGCACGATGTCGCCGCCGGCATCGTCGTATTCCAGCCACTGCACGCGCCGCCCGCCCGGCGCGAGCCGCAGCCGGTAGCCCAGGTTGAGGCGCTCGCCGTTCATGAGCTTGTCGTAGTCCTGCACCAGCCGCGGGCTGTCGATGAGCAGGCCCATCTCGGTGTTGACGGCGGCCGAGCGGTGGTCGAGGTTCATCGAGCCGACGAAGAAGCGCTCGTCGTCGATCACCGCGAGCTTGGCGTGCAGCCGGCTGATCGACTTGCCGAAATCGCCGAAGCGCCCCGACCGCCCGGAGAGCGTGGGCGCGATCTCGTAGATGGTGACGCCGATCTTCAGCATGTCGGCGCGGTAGCGCTCGTAGCCCGCGTAGGCCAGCGGCTCGTCGGTGGCGCCCAGCGAGTTGGTGACGACCGTGATGCGCCCGCCGCGCTCGATGGCCGTCTTCATCATCGCCATGCCCCGCGAGCCCGGAATGAAGTACGGCGAGCCGATCTTCACCTCGTGCTTGGCCGCCTGGATCACGCCGAGCGCGCCCTCGGTCACGCTGCCGCCGTAGGCCGCCTCGGGCTTGCGCGTGATCTTGTCGGGGTCGTCCACGAACAGCGTGGCCGGCGCCCAGTAGCGGTCGATGCGGCCCGTGGTGAGCTGCTCGCCCACCGGCGACTTGTCCAGGATGTCGCGCTGGCGCATGGGCACGTCGGGCACGGCCGCGCGCGCCAGGGCGTCGAAGCGCCGCTGGGCTTCTTCGAGCGGCAGGCGCTGCGGCACGATGCGCTCGATGGGCCAGGCGTGGTCGCTGTTCCAGTAGCGGTCGAAGCCCTCGGACATGCGGCGCACGATCGGCCCGCTGGACAGCACGTCCATGTCGATGAAGTTCGCCGCCGTGCTGCGCATGAAGTACTCGTTGGCGATGTTGCGCCCGCCCGAAACCGCAAAGCTGTTGTCGGCCACCAGCAGCTTGTTGTGCATGCGATGGTTGATGCGGCCGAAGTCGCCCAGCGAGAACAGCAGCCGCGCGGGCATCGAGCTGGCACGCGAAGGCAGCGGGTTGAACAGCCGCACCTCGATGTTCGGAAAGGCCGAGAGCGTGCTGAACACCTCGTCCTCGCCGCCCGTGTAGAGGTCGTCCACCAGCAGCCGCACGCGCACCCCGCGCGCGGCGGCCTCGCGCAGCTCCTTGAGGAACAGCAGGCCGACGTCGTCGTTGCTGATGAGGTAGTACTGCACGTCAAGCGACTTCTCGGCATGCCGTGCCAGCGAAATGCGCGCGTCGAACGCGAACGCCGCCTCGGGCAGCAGCCGGAAGCCCGACAGCGGCACCGCGCTGCCCTGCGGCGCGTCCTTGGCGGCCAGCCGGCCCAGCTCGGTGTCGGCCACGTCGGTGATCGCATTCGTGAGCACCGGGTGCGGTTGCGGCGGCGGCAGGCTGGCGCAGCCCGCAAGCCAGGCGATGGCCAGCCCACTCGACACCAGGACGACGAAGCGACGGAGGCGGGACAGGACGGCGGCCATGGGTCGCACTGTAGCGCCGCAGAGCCCGGTCGGGGCGGCATGCCGCCCTATGATCAACGGCACACACGGCAGCCAACGAAAAGAAGGAAAAAACGCGTGCTCAATGGGTTGTGGCTGGGGTTCTTCGGGATGGCGGCGCTGGCAGCGCTGGGACGCTGGCTCGTCGGCGGCGACCCGACCGTGTTCGCGGCGCTGGTCGAAAGCCTGTTCACGATGGCGCGGCTGGCCGTCGAGGTGATGGTGCTGCTGTTCGGCACGCTCACGCTGTGGCTGGGCTTCCTGCGCATCGCCGAAGCCGCCGGCCTCGTCGGCTGGCTCGCGCGCCTGCTCGGGCCGCTGTTCCGGCGCCTGATGCCGGGCGTGCCAGCCGGGCACCCGGCGCTCGGGCTCATCACGATGAACTTCGCGGCCAATGCGCTGGGGCTGGACAACGCCGCCACCCCCATCGGCCTGAAGGCCATGCGCGAGCTGCAGCGCCTGAACCCCGACCCCGTGACGGCCACCAACGCGCAGATCCTGTTCCTGGTGCTCAACGCCTCGTCACTGACCTTGCTGCCCGTCACCATCTTCATGTACCGGGCGCAACAGGGCGCGAGCGACCCGACGCTGGTGTTCCTGCCGATCCTGCTGGCCACCAGCGCCTCGACGCTGGTGGGCCTGCTCACGGTGGCGGTCGCGCAGCGCCTGCGGCTGTGGGACCCGGTGGTGCTGGCCTACCTCGTGCCGGGCGCGCTGCTGCTGGGCGGCTTCATGGCGCTGCTGGGCACGCTGTCGGCGGCGGCCATCGCCTCGCTGTCGTCGCTGCTGGGCAACCTCACGCTGTTCAGCGTGATCATCGTGTTCCTGGCGGCCGGCGCGATCCGGCGCATCAAGGTTTACGAGGCCTTTGTCGAAGGCGCGAAGGAAGGCTTCGACATCGCGAAGAACCTGCTGCCCTACCTCGTCGCGATGCTGTGCGCCGTGGGCGTGCTGCGCGCCTCGGGCGCCCTCGACTTCGCGCTCGACGGCCTGCGCTGGCTGGTGCAGGCTGGCGGCTGGGACGCACGCTTTGTCGACGCCATGCCGACGGCGCTCGTCAAACCCTTCTCGGGCAGCGCGGCCCGCGCCATGCTCATCGAGACCATGAAGACCCAGGGCGTCGACAGCTTCCCCGCGCTGGTGGCCGCCACCATCCAGGGCAGCACCGAGACCACGTTCTACGTGCTGGCGGTGTACTTCGGCGCGGTGGGCATCCAGCGCGCGCGGCATGCGGTGGCGTGCGCGCTGCTGGCTGAACTGGCGGGGGTGGTGGCCGCCATTGCGGTCTGCTACTGGTTCTTCGGCTAGTTCATCGTCATTCAGGGCACGATCACGCCGCCGGGGGACATTCGCGGAGGGGAGTACCCGGTGTCCTTTGCACGCGCCCCGAACAAACTACTTGCGCGGCTCCACCACAGGAAACATCAGATCGAAGTTGTCGAGCATCCCGAACAGCTCCCCCAGCTTCGCGCGGTTCCCATCGATCTTCACCTGCCCCGACTGCACGGCCTCAGGAAACGTCGTCTGCTTCAACGTGATCGCATCGAGCGTCGCCCGGCTCAGCGTGACGGTAGCGTCCGCCCCGCTCGCCTGCTGGTTCTTCACATGCGTGAGCGCCGAGTTCTCCAAGGTCAGCACGAACTTCTGGTTCGAATCGGTGAAGTTCCAGTTGACCACCATCGTCTTGCCTTCGGCCTTGGCTGCGTCGAGCCGCACGCCGAGGTAGTCGAAGAACAGCTCGTTGCTCACCGCCTTCAGCGTGTCGCCGTTCGCGCTGCTGCCGCCCGGGATTTTCGGCACGCCGTTGCGCAGTTCCATCGCGCCCACCAGGTAGGCGCTGCGCCAGGTGCCCGCCTCCGACTGGTAGCCGAGCTGTTCGAGCGCGTCGGCGCCGAGTTCGCGTGCCGCGCGGTTCGCCGGGTCGGCGTACACCACCTGGCTCATCGCGCTCGCCACCCAGCGGTACTCGCCCTTCTTGAAATCGTCGCGGGCGCGCGCCACCACTGCGTCGGCGCCGCCCATGTACTCGACCGTCTTCTTCGCTTGCGCCACCGGCGGCAGCGGGTTCAGGTTGGCCGGGTTCGCGTCGTACCAGCCCAGGTACTTCTGGTAGACCGCCTTCGCGTTGTGGCGCAGCGTGCCGTAGTAGCCGCGCGTGGACCACTCCTGCTCCAGGCTCGCGGGCATGCGCAGCGTCTCGGCGATCTCGGGTGCCGTGTAGCCGTGGTTCAGCAGGCGCAGCGACTGGTCGTTGATGAACTTGTACATGTCACGCTGCTTCTTCAGCAGGTCGACGATGCGCGCGCGTCCCGTGGTGGGCCAGTGGTGCTGCGCGATGAGCACGTCGGTCTTGTCGCCGAAGGCCACGCGGGCCTCGTCGATGTACTTGGCCCACAGGTTGCCGTCGCGCACCTCGGCGCCGCGGATCGTGTACAGGTTGTGCATGTTGTGCGTCACGTCCTCGGCCATGTTGAGCACGCGGAACTGCGGCATGTACATGAGCATTTCGGACGGCGCCTCCGAGCCCGGCACCAGCTGGAACACGATCTGCACGCCGTCGATGGTGCGCTCCTCGGTGGTCTTCTCGATGGTCGAGGTGGGCGCGATCAGCGTCACGCTGCCGCGCGCCAGCGCCTTGCCCAGGCCCGTGTCGACCTGCCCGCGCGCGCCCGGCGGCAGCAGCGTGCCGAACTGGTACTGCGAGCGCCGGTTCATCGCGTTGCCCGCGAGGATGTTCTCGGCCACCGCCGACTCCATGAAGCCCGAGGGCGCGATCACCTGCACCTTGCCCGCGGCCACGTCGGCCTCGCTGACCACGCCCTTCACGCCGCCGAAATGGTCGGCATGGCCGTGCGTGTAGATCACCGTGCCGACCGGCTTCTTCGGGCGATGCTGGTAGTACAGCGCGAGCGCGGCGCGCGCCGTCTCGGCAGCCAGCAACGGGTCGATCACGATCAGCGAGGTGTCGCCTTCGACGATGGTGATGTTCGCCAGGTCGAAGCCGCGCACTTGGTAGACCCGGTCGGTCACCTTGAACAGGCCGTGAATCGCATTGAGCTGCGCCTGACGCCACAGGCTCGGGTTGACCGTGTCGGCCGCCTCGTTCGCCTTCAGGAAGTCGTAGGGCTTCATGTTCCAGACCGGGCGCGGACCGCTGCCCGTCACCAGCGCGTCGGGCACGGTGCCAATGAAGCCGCGCATCGCGTCCTCGAAATCCTGCTTGTTGGCGAACGGCAGCGCCTTCGCCATGTCGGCGTTGGCCTTCAGCGTGACGGGCTCGGCCGCCTTGGGCGTCACCACCACCGGCTGCGCCGTGGCGGTGAAGGCACAGGCCCAGGCGACGAGGGCCAGGGAGAAGCGGGCGGAAGGCGTGGAAGACGAGGAAGCAGAAGCAATGCGGGTCATCGATGTCTCGGGGTTGTTGTCTGTCGAAAGACGGGGCACGGAAAGGGAGCAACGGCCAATTCTCGGAAGCAAGCAACCCCTTGGCCAATGCAAAATGTGATCTTGCTTTTGAACCAGAACGCAAAATGCAGCTGCGCCACCTCCAGCACCTGATCGCCCTCGCCGAGCAAGGCAGCTTCGGGCGTGCCGCGCAGGCCGTGCACCTGTCGCAACCCGCGCTGTCGCGCAGCATCGACGCACTCGAACAGGCGCTGAAGGCCCGCCTCATCGATCGCGCCTACGGCACCGTGCGCTTCACGCAGGCCGGCGAGCTGGTGCTGGCGCGGGCCCGCGAGCTGGTCGCCGACGCGCGGCAGATCCAGCGCGAGGTGCAGCAGCTCGAAGGCCTCACGCTCGGCAGCCTCGACGTCGGCCTGGGCCCGTTCGCGGCCGGCCTGCTGGGGCGCGCGGCGCTGTCGCTCATGACGCAGCGCCACCCGCAGCTGCTGATGCGCATGGAAGTGGCCGACACCGTCACGCTGTGCGAGCGGCTGCACAAGCGCCAGATCGACCTGTTCATCGCCGACACCCGCGACCTGAAGAAACCCTCGGGCCTGAAGCTCGTGCGGCTGCCCAACGTGCCGGTGTCCTTCTTCGTGCGGCCCGGGCACCCGCTGCTGAAACAGCCGGCGCCGCTCACGCTCGAACAGCTCATGGACTACCCCGTGGCCGGCCCGCACCTGCCCAGCGAGGTGGCCGCGTATTTCGACCGGCAGATCCGCCGCACCGACCGCGGCGTGTTCAACGTGATCTGCGACGACGCCGACACGCTGCGGCACCTGGCGCTGACCGCCCACGCGGTGATCCTCGCGCCCCACGCGCCCGGCCTCACGCCCGAGACCGCCGCCCTCGCGCCGCTGGCGGTGACGGGCCTGTCGCGCATGCGCACCCACTACAGCCTGGTGACGCTGGCGGGCCGCACACCCACGGCGGCCGCCACCGTCTATACCCGGCTGGTGACCGAGTTGCTCGGCCCCGCCAAGCAGCCCGCCAAAGCTTGAGAAGGCGCGAACGAGCCCGCCATGTCCGCTCCTCCCACCCAGACACGCTCCCTCTGCGTTGCAAATGCTCGCCATAGCCCGAGCTATGGCTGCGCTTTGCGCCTTGATGGCGCGCGCCTGGGCGGGCTGCTCGGCCACGCCGGACTCATTCACGCCTTCTGCGCCAAAATGGCCCCTCCTTTGCCGCTCACCGCCTTGCCGTCCGTTCTCCCGTGACCACTTCCCGCCGGGCCCAGCCCCCCACCTTCTCGCCCGGCGAATTCCGCAAGGCACTCGGCATGTTCGCCACCGGCGTGACCATCGTCACCGCACGCGCGGCCGACGGCAGCCTGGTCGGCCTCACGGCCAACTCGTTCAACTCGGTGTCGCTCGCGCCGCCGCTGGTGCTGTGGAGCCTGGCACGCGCGGCCGCGTCGATGTCGGCGCTGCGCGCCGGCTCGCACTACGCGGTCAACATCCTGGCCGCCAACCAGAAGACACTGGCGGAGCGCTTCGCCACCAAGAACATCGACCGCTGGGCCGACGTGGCCTACACCGAAGGCCTGGGCGGCGCCCCCGTGCTGCAGGGCGCGGCCGCGAGCTTCGAGTGCTTCAACCGCAGCCGCTACGACGAAGGCGACCACGTGATCTTCGTGGGCGAGGTGGAGCGCTGCATGCACGACCCCGACGCCTCGCCGCTGCTGTTCCACGGCGGGCACTTCTACACCGAGCACCCGTTGTGAACCGCCCCGCGCTGCTGGCCGTCCTGCTGCTCGCCGCGCGGATGGCTGCGGCGCAGGGCACGCCTGAGCCGCCATCGCCATCGTCGCAACCGCTGCGGCAGAACTGGTTCGACGACCCCTTCTTCCTGGTCGCCGCGGGCCTGCCGGCCTGTCCCATGCCGCAGGGCCCCTACTACACCGCCGAGGAACGCCGCGCGCAGACCCACTCGCGGCTGGAGCGCGGCACCAGCTGCTGGCTCGCCGGCAAGTGCACCGACAGCAACGCCTACCGCTACGACAAGCCGCTCGCGCCCAAGGTGCGCGCCGCGCTGCTGGCCGTGCCGGGCGTGCGCCGCAGCAGCGTGTGGGTCACGGTGCAGCGCCGCTGGGTCTACCTGCAGGGCTGCGTGCCCGATGCGGCCCTGGCCCGGAAGCTCGAACGCGCGGCGCGCACCGTGCCCGACGTCGAGACCGTGGTGCCCGACCTGATGGTGGGCACGCGTGGCAAGCCGCCCTACCCGCTGGCCGGGCACTGAGCGACGGCGCACGGATTTTGCGCTGGCGCGCTACGATCATCGGATGAATTCGGCGGCCCTTCCGCCGCCCCTGCCGCCACCGATTGACCGCGAATGATCCAGCGCAAGACCCACCTCGACTCCCTGGCCATCGGCCTGCTCATCGTCTGCTGCGCGTTCTGGGGCCTGCAGCAGATCCTGATCAAGACCACCGTGACCGAGGTGCCGCCGTTGTGGCAGGCCACGGTGCGCATGGTCGGCGCGGTGGCGCTCCTGTGGCTGTGGTGCGCGGTGCGGCGCGTGCCGCTGTTCGAGCGCGACAGCACGCTGTGGCCCGGGCTGCTGGCCGGCCTGCTGTTCGCGGGCGAGTTCGCCGGCATCTACCTGGGCCTGCAGCACACCAGCGCCTCGCGGCTCACGGTGTTCCTGTACACCGCGCCCTTCTGGGTCTCGCTGCTGCTGCCGCGCTGGGTGCCGGCCGAGCGGCTGCGCGGCTTCCAGTGGCTGGGCCTGTTCATCGCCTTCGCGGGCGTGGTGCTGGCCTTCAGCGAAGGCTTCGGCCACATGAGTTCGTCGCAGCTCATCGGCGACGGCATGGCCCTGGCGGCCGGCATGCTCTGGGGCCTGACCACGCTCACGCTGCGCACCACGCGCCTGGCCACGGCCAGCGCCGAAAAAACACTGTTCTACCAAGTGGCCGTGACGGCCGCCGTGTGCCCCCTACTGTCGCTCGCGCTGGGCGAGACCTGGGGCTTCTCGTACTCCGCCTGGGCCTGGACCTCCATCGGCCTGCAGACGGTGGTCGGCGCCTTCGCGAGCTACCTCACGTGGATGTGGCTGCTGCGGCACTACCCGGCCACGCAGATGTCGTCCTTCACCTTCCTCACGCCGCTGTTCGCGCTGATCTTCGGCGTGGCGCTGCTGAAGGAGCCGCTCACGCTGCAGCTGGTGGTGGCGCTGATCGGCGTGGCGCTGGGCATCGTCCTGGTGAACCGGCGGCCTGCGGTACAACGCTCGGCATGAGCACGAAGACCCCGACCCGATTCCAGCCCGTCCTCGACGAGATCGTCGCCACCCTGCGCCTGCAGCTCGGCCAGGGCGGCACCGTGGCCAGCTACATCCCGGCGCTGGCGCGCATCGATGCGCGGCAGTTCGGCATCGCGCTGCGCACCTGCGACGGCGAGGAAGCCGGCGCGGGCGACTTCGAAACGCCCTTCTCGATCCAGAGCGTGTCCAAGCTCTTCACGCTCACGCTCGCCATGCAGCGCATGGGCGATGCGCTGTGGGAGCGCATCGGACGCGAGCCCTCGGGCAATCCGTTCAACTCGCTGGTGCAGCTGGAGAACGAACAAGGCAAGCCGCGCAACCCCTTCATCAATGCCGGCGCCATCGCGGTGGCCGACCGGCTCGTGAGCCAGGCCAAAGCCAAGGGCGGCAGCGCCAAGACCGACATCCTCGCGCTCATGACCAGCCTGTGCGGCGAGCGCATCGGCTTCGACGGCGAGGTGGCGCAGTCGGAGGCCGACACGGGCTTTCGCAACGTCGCGCTGGCCAACTTCATGAAGAGCTTCGGCAAGATCGACAACGACGTGGCCGAGGTGCTCGACACCTATTTCCACCAGTGCGCGCTGCGCATGAGCTGCCGCCAGCTCGCGCGCGCCGCCGCCTTCCTGTGCCGCGACGGCGCGCACCCGATCGCCGGCGAGCCCGAGGTCACGGGCGAACGGCAGACGCGTCGCATCAACTCGCTGATGCTCACCTGCGGCACCTACGACGCGGCCGGCGACGTGGCCTTTTCGATCGGCCTGCCCTGCAAGAGCGGCGTGGGCGGTGGCATCGTCGCGGTGGTGCCCGACAAGCTCACGCTGTGCGTGTGGTCACCGGCGCTCGATGCGACCGGCAACTCGCTGCTGGGCATGAAGGCGCTCGAACTGTTCGTCGCGCGCACGGGCCTGTCGGTGTTCTGAGCCTTCAGGCGGGCACGGCCACCGGCGCGGCGGCGAGGCTGCCCATGCCTTCGAGCGCGGCTTCCACGGCCTCTTCGAGCGGCGTGTGCGGTTCGCGACCCAGAAACGCCACCAGCTTCGTGTTGTCCATTGCCACCGGCGTCTGCCACAGGTAGCGCATCTCGCGCATTTCGCGAAAGGTGGTGACGAAGGGCGAGGCCAGCGTCAGCAGCCACCACGGAAAGGCCGACACGCGCGGTGCATCGGCGCCCGTGCGGCGGGCCACCACCTTGCGGATTGCACCGCTCATGCGCGTGCCGTCGGCATCCCAATGGCCGGCCATGTGAAAGCGCGCGAAGGGCTCCAGCCGGTCGCGGCGCGCCAGCAGCTCGACCATGGTGCGGGCCACGTCCGGCAGGTACGACCACTGGTGGCCCATGCCGGGCCGACCGGGGTAGCTCACGGCCTGGACCGGCTGCCCCGCCTTCACCAGCCCCTGCGAGAACCAGTTGTTGCCCGGCTTCGGGCCGAAGAAATCGCCGGCCCGCACGATCAGCACGCGCGCACCGCCGTCGCGGCTGGCGGCCTCGAGGCGTCGCTCCATCTCGACGCGGATCGCGCCCTTGCGCGTCACCGGGTGCTGCGGCGAATCTTCCTTCAGCAGCGGAAACGCATCGGGGCCGAAGTTGTAGACCGTGCCCGGCAGCACGATGGTCGCGCCTTCGGCCCGCGCGGCGGCAATGGTGTTGTCGAGCATCGGCAGCACCAGCTGCGCCCATCCGCGATAGCCGGGCGGGTTGACCGCATGCACGATGACCGCGCAGCCTTTGGCGGCACGCGTCACCGCCTGGCGGTCCATGGCGTCGCCGGCCAGCCAGGTGATGCCGTCCTTGCGCGTTTCTGCCTGCGCCGCGCCACGCTTCAGCGCCCGCACCTGCCAGCCCGCATCGCGCAGCTGCCGCGCCACTTCGCCGCCAATGCCGCCGGAGGCACCCAGAACCAGGACCGTGTCTTTGCGTGTCATGAAAACTCTCCAGAACAGTGATCGATGCGTGAATTCTGGGCAGAAGCCTGTTCAATTGGAATTGCCCAACATGAGACAGCAGCTATACATTTATGCATGACCTCGAACATCGGCTGGGAGCTCTACCGTTCATTCCTCGGCGTGCTGCGCGAAGGCTCGCTGTCGGGCGCGGCACGCACGCTGGGCATCACCCAGCCAACGGCCGGGCGCCACGTCGCGGCGCTCGAAAAAGCACTGGGCGTGGTGCTGTTCACGCGCTCGCAGGTCGGACTCATGCCGACCGAAGTGGCGCAGGCCCTGCGAACCCATGCCGAGGCCATGGAGAGCACCGCCGCCTCGCTGGAGCGCGCCGCCAGCAGCCAGGGCGAAGGCGTTCGCGGCGTGGTGCGCGTATCGGCCAGCGAGGTGATCGGCGTCGAGGTGCTGCCGCCCATCGTCGCGCGGCTGCGCGAGGCGCATCCGGCGCTGAAGGTCGAGCTGGTCGCAACCAACCGCGTGCAAGACCTGCTGCGCCGCGAGGCCGACATCGCCGTGCGCATGGTGCGCCCCAGGCAGGAGCAGCTGGTGGCACGCCACATCGGGCAGATCGAACTGGGCTTTCATGCGCGCAGCGACTACCTCGCGCGCCACGGCACGCCCCGCAAACTCGACGAACTGGCAAGCCACGCGGTCATCGGCTACGACCAGCCCTCGGCCTTCGTGCGCAACGCCGGCAAGGCCTTGAAGGGCATCGGCCGCGACACCTTTTCGCTGCGCACCGACAGCGACCTGACGCAGCTGGCGCTCATCCGCGCCGGCGCGGGCATCGGCATCTGCCAGGTCGGCCTGGCACGACGCGACACCGCGCTGATGCGCCTGCTGCCGCGCGCGCTCTCGCTCAAGCTCGACACCTGGGTCACGATGCACGAAGACCTGCGCCACAGCCCGCGCTGCCGCGTGGCCTTCGATGCGCTGGTCGAGGGCTTGCAACAGTACGTTGGCACGGCGGCGGCCCCCGCGCCCCGGGCGACAATGCCCCGCGCAAGACCCAAAGCTTCTCCCTGAATGACGACGACCGATTCCCCCGACCACCTCCCCCTGCAGGAACCCCGCCTCTGGCGCGACGACCTCTGGACCGCCCGCATCATCAAGAACGAGGAAGACGACGGCTGGGCCGTCGAGATGACCCGCCACGGCGACCCCGAGCCCGCGCTCGTCGGCCCCTGGACCATGGGCCGCGACAAGAAGAACCCCAAGCCGCTGGACACCCCCGCCTTCCACACGCTCGTGAAGACCGCCGCCGAGGTGATCCGCCGCCACGAGCAGCAGTTGCACGCCACGCTCAACAAGAGCGTGACGGTCAGCGCACGCAACGACCAGCGCATTCGCGTGGCGCTCTCGATCGTGCCCGACGAAGACAACCCCTCGGCCACGCTCACCGCGTACGACGATGCCGACGATTCGGAACTGGCGAGCGTGAACGTGTCGCCCGCGTTCCGGCTCACGACGTCGAGCGCCACCGCGTGGATCGAGTCGGACTACGCGCGCCCGCGCAGCTGACCGCCTCTGATTCACGCAGGCGCTGCGCGCGAATAGCACACGCGCCGCCCTTTCGCCAATTAGCGAAAAAGCGTATGTTCACGCCGGGGTGAGACGAGAAGAATCCGCCCCAACGAGCAATCGTTCCCAGTCATACGACGCCCGCTGCCAGTGCTGCCAGCGAGGTGTCGGGCAATAAAGCCCGAACCGGTTTCACCACCGGTTCGGGCTTTTTTGTTTTTTCGGTCGCAACAACGCCTTTTCAAAACGGATGCGCGTCATCCGGTGGCGCAGCTTTGCCCGAAGAAAACGCACTGGCAGCACAGCGCTCGTTTGCAGGGGCCGCGCGGCGGGAGGAGACACCCACCACGCGGTTCCGAAGGTCGGATGTTCCTGATGACTCGCACAAAACCAAAGCAAAGGAATTTGACATGACGAACGCTTTCAACCGCCGCCAGATCGTGAAGACGGGCGGCTCGATGATCGTGCTGGGCGCCGCCGGCGGCGTGGCCGGCCTGGCCCGCGCGCAGGACGGCGCCACCGTGAAGCTCGGCCTGCTGCACTCGCTCTCGGGCACCATCGCCATCGCCGAGGCCTCGCTGGTCGATGCCGAAAAACTGGCCATCGAAGAGATCAACGCCGCCGGCGGCGTGCTGGGCAAGAAGATCGAGGCCGTGGTCGAAGACGGCGCCAGCGAGAACTCGGTGTTCGCCGAGAAGGCGCGCAAGCTGCTGGAGCGCGACAAGGTCGCGGCCATCATCGGCTGCTACACCTCGGCCTCGCGCAAGGCGCTGCTGCCAGTGCTCAACCAGGCCAAGGGCCTGCTGTTCTACCCCACCTACTACGAAGGCCAGGAGCAGGACAAGCGCGTGTTCTATCCCTCGCAGGAAGCCACGCAGTCGGTGATCGCGGCCGTGGAATGGATGGCGCGCGAGAAGGGAAAGAACTTCTTCCTCGTCGGCTCCGACTACATCTATCCGCGCACCTGCAACAAGATCGCCAAGCCCGCCATCGCCAAGGCCGGCGGCAAGGTGCTCGGCGAAGAGTACGCACCGCTGGGCCACACCGAGTTCTCGTCGATCATCAACAAGATCAAGGCCGCCAAGCCCGACTGCATCTACAGCACGGTGGTGGGCGGCTCCAACGTGGCCTTCTACAAGCAGCTGCGCGCGGCCGGGCTCGACGGCACCAAGCAGGTGCTGCTGTCGACCGTGGTGTCCGAGAACGAGATCGACGGCATCGGCAAGGACAACGCCGCGGGCTACTACGCCTGCATGGGCTACTTCCAGAGCATCAAGTCGCCGGCCAACGAGAAGTTCGTGAAGGCCTTCAAGGCCAAGTACGGGCAGGACCGCGTGATCGGCGACCCGATGGAGGTGGCCTACAACAGCGTGTACCTGTGGAAGCTGGCGGTGGAAAAGGCCAAGTCCTTCGAGGTCGACAAGGTCACGGCCGCCGCCGCAGGCGTGGAGATCGAGGCGCCCGAAGGCACGGTGCGCGTGCACGCCACCAACCACCACGTGTGGAAGAAGGTGCGCGTGGGCCGCGCGCGGCCCGACGGGCAGTTCGACATCGTGTGGGAATCGCCGCAGCTGGTCGAGCCCAACCCCTTCCCGAAGGTCTGAACGCGATGAACTTCGACATCGCGGTGATGCAGGTGTTCAACGGCGTGAGCCTGTTCACCATCCTGCTGCTCATGGCGCTCGGGCTGGCCATCGTGTTCGGCCTGATGGGCGTCATCAACATGGCGCACGGCGAGCTGATGGCGCTGGGCGCCTACATGACCTACCTGGCGGCGCGCTTCTTCGAACACTACGCGCCGGGCTTCATGGACCTGTACCTGTTCGCCGCGATTCCGTTCGCGTTTGCTGTGACCTTCGCGTTCGGCTATGTGCTGGAGCGGGGCTTCATCCGCTTCTTCTACGACCGCCCGCTCGACACCCTGCTGGCCACCTGGGGCCTGAGCCTCATGCTGCAGCAGGCCTACCGCTCCATCTTCGGCGCGCAGGAAGTGAGCGTGCCGCTGGCCTCGTGGCTGGCGGGGGCGTGGGAGCCCACGGCGGGCATCCAGCTGCCGCTGAACCGCATCTTCATCGTCGGGCTCACGGCCCTGGTCGCGGTCGGCGTGTACCTGCTGCTGTACCGCACGCCGTGGGGGCTGAAGGTGCGTGCGGTGACGCAGAACCGCGCCATCGCCGGCGCGGTGGGCATCGACACGCACCGCGTCGACGCGATGACCTTCGCGCTGGGCTCGGGGCTGGCGGGCATCGCGGGTGCGGTGTTCACGATGATCGGCTCGACCAACCCCGGCACGGGCCAGCTGTACATCGTCGACTCGTTCATCGTGGTGGTGTTCGGCGGCGTGCAGAGCCTCATCGGCACCGCGCTCTCGGGCTTTGCCATCGCGCAGTCGCAGACCTGGCTCGAGTACCTCATGAGCGGCTCGATGGCCAAGGCCACGATCCTGCTGCTGGTGATCGCGGTGCTGTACTTCCGGCCCAACGGCCTGTTCGCCACGCGCGCGAGGAGCTGACGCATGCACGGTCTTTCTCCTCAACGCAAGCGCGACCTCGGCGCGATGGTGGCCGTGCTGGCACTGCTGGCCGTGGTGCTGCCGCTCACGCTCGATCCGTTCCGCCTGAACCTCATCAGCAAGTACCTGGCCTTCGCGTTCGTCGCCGTGGGCGTGGTGCTCACCTGGGGCTACGGCGGCGTGCTGAGCCTGGGCCAGGGCATGTTCTTCGGCCTGGGCGGCTACATGATGGCGATGTTCCTCAAGCTCGAAGCCTCCGCGCCCGAGCTGCCGGACTTCATGGTGTGGAGCAGCGTCGAGCAGCTGCCCGCGTGGTGGCAGCCCTTCCACTCGCTGGGCTGGACGGTCGTGGGCATCCTCGTGATTCCCGCGGTGCTGGCCTATGTGTTCTCGTACGCGATCTTCAAGCGGCGCGTGAGCGGCGTGTACTTCGCGATCGTCACGCTGTCGCTGGCGCTCACGCTCACCGTGGTGGTGGTCGGTCAGCAGGGCGACACCGGCGGTGCCAACGGCATCACCGATTTCCGCACGCTGCTGGGCTGGGACATCGCCACCGACGAGGCCAAGCGCACGATGTACTTCGTCGAGGTGGCGGCCATCGCGCTGGTGATGGTGGTGTCGCTCGCCATCGTGCGTAGCCGCTTCGGCAAGCTGCTGATCGCCATCCGCGACAAGGAAGACCGCGTGCGCTTCAGCGGCTACAACACGGCGCACATGAAGGCCTTCGTGTTCGCGGTGGCAGCCGTGCTGTCGGCCATCGGCGGGGCGTTCTACAGCCTGCAGGTGGGGCTGATCGCGCCGGGCGTGATCGGCGTCGTGGCCTCGGTCGAGATGGTGATCTACGCCGCGGTCGGCGGGCGACTGTCGATTCCAGGCGCAGTGATCGGCGCCCTGCTCATCGGCTTTCTCAAGTCGTACCTGTCGGAGACCTTTCCCGAAGGCTGGCTGTACTTCCTCGGGGCCGTGTTCATCCTCGTGGTGTGGGCGATGCCGAACGGGCTTGCGGGCCTGGGCGAGAAGCTCATGCGCCGACGCGGCGCTGCGGAGGTGGCGCCATGAACGCCACGATGACGATGCCCAACGGCGGCATGCCGCAAGCGGCGGCGGCGTTCTCGCACTCGAACGAGCAGATCCTGCGCATCGAAGACCTCACCGTGTCCTTCGACGGCTTCAAGGCCGTGGACGGACTGAGCCTCTCGGTCGAGCGCAACGAGCTGCGCGTGATCATCGGCCCGAACGGCGCGGGCAAGACCACGCTGCTCGACATGGTGTGCGGCAAGACCAAGCCCAGCGCGGGCCGCGTGCTGTTCAACGGCCAGGACCTCGGGCGGTTGAACGAGTACGAGATCGTGCGCGCCGGCGTGGGCCGCAAGTTCCAGACGCCTTCGGTCTACGAAGACCTCACGGTGCTCGAGAACTTCGAGATCTCGCTGCCGCGCATGCACGGCCTGCTGCAGTCGCTGACCTTTCGACGCACGCCCGCCGTGCGCGAACGCATCGACGCGATGGCCGAGCAGGTCTTTCTGAGCGAGCGCCTCGGTCATCGCGCCGGGCAACTGAGCCACGGGCAGAAGCAGTGGCTCGAGATCGGGATGCTGCTCATGCAGGAGCCCGAGCTGCTGCTGCTCGACGAGCCCGTGGCCGGCATGAGCCCGCGCGAGCGCGAGCAGACGGGCGACCTGCTGCGCCGCATCTCGGCGGGCAAGTCGGTGGTCGTCATCGAGCACGACATGGACTTCGTCAAGCGCATCGCGCACCGCGTCACGGTGCTGCACCAAGGCAAGTTGCTGAGCGAAGGCACCGCCGCCGAGGTGCAGGCCGACCCGCGCGTGATCGACGTGTACCTCGGTCATTGAGAAGAGGAGATATCCAGATGCTCGAAGTCTCCGAACTCAACGTGGCGTACGGTGAATCGCACGTCATCCGCGATGTGTCGCTGCGCGTCGCACCCGACGAAGCGGTCGCCATCATGGGCCGCAACGGCATGGGCAAGACCACCTTGCTGAAGTCGCTCATCGGCCTCTTGCCCGCGCGCGGTGGCCACATCCGCCTGGGCGGCGCCGAGCTCACGAAGCTGCCCAGCTACCAGCGCGTGGCGCAGGGCCTGGCCTTCGTGCCGCAGGGGCGCATGGTGTTTCCGTTCCTCACGGTGGAGCAGAACATCCTCGCGGGCGCTGCAAGGTCGGGCCACCGCACGGTGCCCGACTACCTCTACACCTTCTTCCCCGTGCTCAAGGACATGAAGCAGCGCAAGGCCGGCAACCTCTCGGGCGGCCAGCAGCAGATGCTGGCGATTGCGCGCGCGCTCATCTCGGAGCCGAAGGTGCTGATCCTCGACGAGCCCACCGAGGGCATCCAGCCTTCGATCATCAAGGAGATCGCGCAGACGCTGAACGTGCTGCGCGCCGAGCGCGGCTTCGCCGTCGTGGTGTCGGAGCAGGTGCTGAGCTTCGCGCTCGACCTGGCCGACCGCTTTCTCGTCATCGACCGCGGCCGCATCGTGCACGACGAAGCGCGCGCCACGCTCGACCAGGACAAGGTCCGATCCTTTCTGACCGTGTAGGCCCTTCCCTCTTTTCCTTCAACCACCCTTCAGGAGCAGCGTCATGAGACATGGTGATATTTCGAGCAGCAACGATTGCGTCGGCGTCGCGGTCGTCAACTACAAGATGCCCCGCCTGCACACCAAGGCCGAGGTGCTCGACAACGCACGCAAGATCGGCGAGATGCTGGTCGGCATGAAGAAAGGCCTGCCGGGCATGGACCTGGTGATCTTTCCCGAGTACTCCACGCACGGGATCATGTACGACGCCAAGGAGATGTACGACACCGCATCGGCCATCCCCGGCGAGGAGACCGCGATCTTCGCGGACGCCTGCCGCCGCGCCAACGTGTGGGGCGTGTTCTCGCTCACCGGCGAGCGCCACGAGGAGCACCCGAACAAGGCGCCCTACAACACGCTGATCCTCATGAACAACCAGGGCGAGATTGTCCAGAAGTACCGCAAGATCATGCCGTGGGTGCCCATCGAGGGCTGGTACCCGGGCGACTGCACGTATGTGAGCGACGGCCCCAAGGGCATGAAGATGAGCCTCATCATCTGCGACGACGGCAACTACCCCGAGATCTGGCGCGACTGCGCGATGCGCGGCGCCGAACTCATCATCCGCTGCCAGGGCTACATGTACCCGGCCAAGGAGCAGCAGATCCTGGTGTCGAAGGCCATGGCCTTCATGAACAACACCTACGTGGCCGTGGCCAACGCGGCCGGCTTCGACGGCGTGTACTCGTACTTCGGCCACTCCGCACTCATCGGCTTCGACGGCCGCACGCTCGGTGAATGCGGCGAGGAAGAGATGGGCATCAACTACGCCGAGCTCTCGATGAGCCTGATCCGCGACGCGCGCAAGAACGGCCAGTCGCAGAACCACCTGTTCAAGCTCGTGCACCGCGGCTACACCGGCACCATCAACTCGGGCGACGGCGACAAGGGCGTGGCGGCCTGCCCCTACAACTTCTACACGCAGTGGATCAACGACCCCGAGGGCACGCGCGAGATGGTGGAGTCGTTCACGCGCACCACGGTCGGCACGCCCGAGTGCCCGATCGAGGGCATTCCGAACGAGCCGGCGAAGCACCGCTGAGCCACCGCCGCACCCCGCTCTTCCGCCCTTCCCCTTCAACGTCAAAAGCAAGAAAAAGAGGTATGCCATGAGTCAGACGCATGTCGACGACACGGTACTCGGCGACGAGTACGAGCACGACCCGGTGCCGCTCTCGAAGCGGCGCAGCACCTTCTCGGTCTCGATGGTGTGGCTCGGGTTCCCGATGATCATCACGGGGGCCATGACCGGCTCCATCCTGGTGGCGGGCATGGGCTTCCGGTCCGCGCTGCTCGCGATGGTCGTGGGCAACCTGCTGATGTTCGCGTATGTCGGGGCGCTCGGCGCGCTGGGCACGGCGCGCGGCCACAACTTCGCGCTGCTGGCCAGTGCCAGCTTCGGCAAGAAAGGCTACGTGTTCGCGTCGGGCCTGCTGTCGACCCTGCTGCTGGGCTGGTACGCGGTGCAGACCGGCATCACGGGCAACCTGATGCACACGGCCTTCAAGTTCGACTACCTGACGATGACGATTGCGGCAGGCGTGCTGTACCTGGGGATCACCTTCGTCGGCATTCGCGGGCTGCACTGGATCGGCATGGTGTCGGTGCCGCTGTTCGTGGTGCTGGGCGGCTGGGTCGCGCTGCATTCGGCCGGCGCGGCGGGGTGGGACAAGGTGCTCTCGTACGCCGGCACGCAACCCGCGTTGCCGATGTCCTTCGGCATCGGACTGACCATCGTGGTGGCGCTGTTCATCGACGCGGGCACGGTCACGGCCGACTTCAACCGCTGGGCCGCCGACCGCAAGAGTTCGCTGATTGCCACGGCCTGCGCCTTTCCGGTGGCCAACCTGGTCGCGATGCTGGTCGGCGGCGTCATGACGGCCGCACTGGCGCTGCCGCAACCGCAGCCCTTCGGCCTGGACAACATGTTCGGCTACCTGCTCGCGCAGAACGCGCCATGGCTGGCCGTGGTGGCCTTCGTGTTCCTGCTGTGCAACCTGGGCTCGGTGTGCGCGCACTGCCTCTACAACTCGGCCGTGGGCTGGTCGCGCATCGGCAACGGGCGCATGCGCGTGTTCGCCGTGGCGCTCGCCGCGGTTGGCATCGCGATTGCCGCAGCCAACGTGTGGGCGCTGTTCATTCCGTGGCTGTCGCTGCTGGGCATCCTGGTGCCGCCCATCGGTGCCGTCCTGATCGCCGACCTGTACTTCGTGCGGCCCGGCGCCGCCATCGGTGCCGACTGGCGCCCGCGCGCCTTCATCGCCTGGGGCGTGGGCTCGCTGGTGGCCTACGCCACCGAGACGATGGCGCCGCAGCTGTCGACGGCGGTGGCGGCCTTCATCGCGGCAGGCGTCTGCTACTTCGTGCTCCACATCGGCAGCGCCGCACCGGTGGCGGCGGCCACGCCTTCCCCTTCCATCAAGAACTGAACCCCTCCTTCGAAAGCGAAAGCGACCACACCATGGACTACGACATCTTCGACCTCGGCGACGTGCCCCTGCAGCGGGGCGCGACGCTGCGCAATGCGAAGCTCGCCTACAAGACCTACGGCAAGCTCAACGCCGACAAAAGCAACGTGATCGTCTACCCGACCTGGTACTCGGGCCAGCATTACGACAACGAATGGCTGATCGGTCCGGGCATGGCGCTGGACCCCGAGAAGTACTTCATCATCGTGCCGAACATGCTGGGCAACGGGCTGTCGTCCTCGCCCAGCAACACGCCCGAGCCGTACAACCTGTCGCGCTTTCCGGACATCACGCTCTACGACAACGTGACGCTGCAGCACCGGCTGGTGACGGAGAAATTCGGCATCGAACGCATCGCACTGGTGGTCGGCTGGTCGATGGGCGCGCAGCAGACCAACCAGTGGGGCTGCCTCTACCCCGACATGGTGAAACGCATCGCGCCCTTCTGCGGCTCGGCGAAGACGGCGCCGCACAACATCGTGTTCCTCGAAGGCGTGAAGGCCGCACTCACGGCCGACGTGGCATGGAACGGCGGCTGGTACAGCGCGCCGCCAAGCAAGGGCCTGCGCGCAGTCGGCCGCGTGTATGCGGGCTGGGGCCTGTCGCAGCCCTTCTACATGCAGGAGCTGTGGCGCGAGCTGGGCTTCAGTTCGCTCGAAGACTTCCTGGTCGGCTACTGGGAAGGCTTCTTCCTGCAGAAGGACGCGAACAATCTGCTCGCGATGCTGTGGTCGTGGCAGCACGGCGACATCAGCGACAACCCGGTGTTCAAGGGCGACATCCAGAAAGCGCTGGGCGCCATCCAGGCGCGCGCGATCATCATGCCGGCCGAGCGCGACCTGTACTTTCCCGTGGCCGACAACGAATGGGAGGTGTCGCACATGCCGAACGCCGAGTGCCGCCCGATCCCCGGCGTGTGGGGCCACTTTGCGGGCGGCGGCAGCAGCCCGGTCGACACGCGCTTCATCGACGACGCCCTCAAGGAACTGCTCGCCACGCCATGAACGCCCCCGTCCACGACCCGCTCGCCAGCTACCGCATCGAGACCGAGCCCTTCTACCGGCCCGCAGGCAATGAGGTGGCGCTGTACCGGCACGCCTACCGGCACCGCATGCCGCTGATCCTCAAGGGGCCGACCGGTTGCGGCAAGACGCGCTTCGTGGAGCACATGGCGTGGTCACTCGGACGGCCGCTGGTCACGCTGGCGTGCAACGAGGACATGACGGCGTCGGACCTCGTGGGGCGCTACCTGCTCGATGCGAACGGCACGGCCTGGCACGACGGGCCGCTGACGCTCGCAGTGCGCCACGGCGGCATCTGCTACCTCGACGAGGTGGTCGAGGCGCGGCAGGACACCACCGTGGTGATCCACCCGCTGACCGACGCGCGCCGCATCCTGCCGCTCGACAAGAAGGGCGAGCTGGTGCACGCGCACCCCGACTTCCAGCTCGTGGTGTCGTACAACCCCGGCTACCAGAGCAGCGCGAAGGACATGAAACCCTCGACGCGCCAGCGCTTCGCAGCGCTGGAGTTCGACTACCCCGACGGCGCGCTCGAAGCGGAGATCGTCGCGCACGAGGCCGGCGTCGAACCCACCCTCGCCGCGAAGCTCGTGGCCATTGCGCACTGCTCGCGCGAACTCAAGCACCGCGGGCTCGACGAGGGCGTGTCGACGCGCATGCTGATCTACGCGGGCGTGCTCATCCGCGACGGCGTGTCGCCGCGCGACAGCTGCGACATGACGATGACGCGCGCCCTCACCGACGACCCCGAAATGGCGAGCGCGCTGCAGGGCTTTGTCGAGGCGCAGTTCGGATGAACGACGGGCACGGCGCCCTCTCGCTGCTGGCCCGCGGGCTGGTCGGCATCGACGTCGACGTGCAGCCACTGGCCGGCGCACGCGCCGTGCTCACGGGCCGCCGGCTGCTGCTGCCCGAAGGCGACGAGGCCATGCGGCTGCACCGCGCGATGGTGGCGCACGCGGTCGCACACCTGCGCCACTCGACGCCCGCGCGGCCGGCGCGCACGCTCAAGCCGATGGGCATCGCCATCGTCTCGGCCCTTGAAGACGCGCGCGTCGAACGGCTGCTGTGCCGCGACTTTCCTGGCCTGCATGGCTGGTTCACCGCTGCGCTGCCGCCCGCACCCGATCCGCTGGACCTGCGCTTTGCCGCGCTGGTCGCACGCATGGACCGCGTGCTGCTGCTAGCCAATGCGCAGGACGACAACCACTGGGTGAACAAGGCGCGCCGCCTGTTCGACGAGACCGTGGCCCGCGCGGGGCTGGAGGACTACGACGCCTTCCGCGCCGTCGCCTCGATCCTCGCCAACGACCTCGGCCAGATGCGCGTGCGCTTCGAGCCGCAGGACTACGCCGTGCCCGCACCCTGGCGCGACGACAACAGCTACCTGTGGGATTTCGGCGAGGCCGAGACGCCGCCCGACGAAGCCATCGCGCTGCAGCAGACGGGCGCGCGACCACCGCCCCCTTCGGATGCACCGAGCGAAGGCAACGAAGCGCCACCCGAAGGCATCGCCGACATGGAACTCGGCCGCTACACCTACCCCGAATGGGACCGCACGCAGGAGCGCCTGCGACCCGACTGGTGCACGGTGATCGAGAAGCTGCCCGCGTGGCAGGGCCTGGGCGCGATGGGCACGTCAACGGCGGCGGGCCATGAGCGCATCGTGCCTCTCGCCCTGCCCCGCGCGCGCCACCTCGACCGCACGCACCGCCTGCGCCGCCAGTGGGAAGGCGACGACATCGACCTCAATGCGGCCATCGAGGTGCTGGTCGATCGCCGCCTGCGCCTGCGGCCCGACGCGCGGCTGTTCATGCGACCCGGCAAGGGCCCGCGCCCGTCGAGCGTGCTGGTGCTGCTCGACCTGTCGGAATCGGCCAACGACGCGGGCCACGGCGATGGTGCGGTTTCACTGCTCGACCTGGAGAAGCAGGCCGCGCTGCTGCTCGCCGCCTCGAACGCGCGCGGCATCGACCGGCTGGCCATTCACGGCTTCTCGTCGAACACGCGCGCCGAGGTGTACTACTACCGCCTGCTCGAATTCGGCCAGCCGCTGGCTGCGCCCTCGCGCGCCATGATCGGTGCGGTGCGCGGGCGCTACTCGACGCGCATGGGCGCCGCGCTGCGCCATGCGGCGTCGCACCTGCAGGCCGAGCCGGCCGGGCCGCGCGCGATCCTGCTGGTGACTGACGGTGCGCCGTCGGACATCGACGTGCACGACCCGAAATACCTCATCGAAGACGCCCGCCAGGCCGTGGCCGAAGCGCGCGATGCCGGTGTGCGCAGCGCGTGCATCGCGGTGGACGGCGCGGCCGACGCGTATGTGCGGCGCATCTTCGGCTGGCGCAACTATTGCATCGCCGACGATGCGCGCAGCCTGCCCGCACGGCTGGCCCGCATGAGCACGCGGCTGGCCGCCGCCCATTGATGGAACGCGTGAAGAAAGACACGGAGGAGCACACAATGAGGGTCCACACCTCCAGGAGACACCCCAGTGGCTGACAGGGACCCTCTTCGCGTCGGCATTCTGTATTCCGAGACCGGCGTCACCTCGACCATCGGCCTGTCGCAGCTGCAGGGCGCGCTGCTGGCCATCGAGGAAATCAACGCGGCCGGCGGCGTCGACGGCCGCGAACTCGTGGGCGTGCGCTACGACCCGCAATCGAACCCCGTGCGCTACGCCCAGCTGGCCGAAAAGCTCATCGTGCAGGACCGCGTGAACGTGATCTTCGGCTGCTACATGTCGAGCAGCCGCAAGGCCGTGATCCCGGTGATCGAGAAGTGGAACAAGCTGCTGTTCTACCCCACGCTGTACGAAGGCTTCGAGTACTCGGGCAACGTGATCTACACCGGCGCGGCGCCCAACCAGAACAGCGTGCAGCTGGCCGAGTTCATGACCACGAACTTCGGTTCGCGCGTGTACCTGATCGGCTCCGACTACATCTACCCCTACGAGTCGAACCGCATCATGGGCGAGCTGGTGATGCAGCGCCCCGGCAGCGAAAAACTCGGCGAGCGCTACGTGGCACTCGACGCCACCGAGAAGGACTACCGCGCGATCATGGACGACATCCGCGACAAGCGGCCCGACTTCATCTTCTCGACGGTGGTGGGCGACTCCACCGCCAGCCTCTACCGCGCGTATGCCGAAGCCGGCTTCGACCCGAAGACGATGCCCATCTCGAGCCTCACGACCTCGGAGGCCGAGATCTCGCAGATGGGCCCGGGCGTGGCCACGGGCCACTTCACGGCGGCACCGTATTTCCAGTCGATCGACTCGCCCGCCAACCAGCGCTGCCTGGCGCGGCTGCGCGCGCGCTTCGGCGACGGCTGCGTGCCCAACCTGTGCTGGGAGGCGTCGTACTTCCAGATGCACATCTTCGCCAACGCCTTCCGGCAAGCGGGCACGGACGGCATCGCGGAGATCCTGCCGCACATCCTGGGCAGCGAGTTCGATGCGCCGCAGGGCCGCGTGAAGATCGACCCGACGAACCACCACACCTGCCTGTACCCGCGCATCGGCCGCGTCGATGCCCACGGCCAGTTCACCATCGTCCGGCAGGCGACGCGTGCGGTGTACCCGGACCCTTACCTCGTCACCCACTCGCTGGGCGACTGGACGGCGCGGCTCGATACGCTGGAGCTCTAGGATGACGGCTTGCCTCTTCATCGGGTCGGTTGTCGCAACGCGCGTGCGTGCACCGAGGCACGACCACGCCGACGCGGTACTCTGCTCCGCGAATGTCCCCCGGCCTGCGGCCTCCTCCTTGATTTCGCTGCGCAGAGCACCGCATCGTCATGATCGTTGTCAGCAGCGGTCGTTGATCGGCGAGCACCCGCAGCGTGCCCAGGGGCGCAGGGCACTGGGTGCTCCCCGCAGCGAAATCAAGGAGGAGCCGAAGGCGGGGGACATTCGCGGAGGGGAGTACCCGGTGTCCTGTGCACGCGCCCCGAAAGCGACCGCAAGAAAAGTCCCCAGGAAGACCTGACCGTGGACAGCACAGCCCCCAAGCGACATACCCTGCGGGTGACGCCACCGCAGCTCAAGGAGCTGCGGCTGCTGAAGATCGCGGTGATCCACCCCGACGACGCAGACGGCCGGCAGCTCACCCAGCAACTGCAGCGCATCGGCTGCCAGGTGCAGGCCTTCTGGCCGCCCGTGCAGCACCTGCCCGAGGGCATCGACGTGGCCTTCATGGCCGTGCTGCCCGACTTCATCAACCTGCGTTTCGAGTGGACCCAGAGCGAGGATGCGCCCGCCGTCATCGCGGTGGTGACGTACGAGAACCCGACCATCGTCGAGGCCGTGCTCGAGATCGGCGCCAAGGCCGTGCTGCCGTCGCCGGTGCGCTCGTTCGGCTTGCTCTCGGCACTGGTGGTCGCACGCGAGGCGCACAAGGAAAGCCGCTCGCTCGCGCGGCGCCTGCGCAAGACCGAGGCCAAGCTGCTCGGCGTGCGGCAGCTGGCCGAGGCCAAGACCATCCTCATGAAGACACACGACGTGTCGGAAGGCCAGGCGCACGACCTGATCCGCGAACAGGCCATGAGCAAGCGCACCACCATGGAAGACATTGCCGCGGCCATCGTCAACGCCAACGAGATTCTTTCGCTCGGCGCGCGCGGCAACAAGCCCGGCGCGGGCTGAACCCCCTCAGAGCTGGCGAAAGCCCGTCAGCACCTTCAGCACGCTCTGCGTGGCACCGTCGAGCACGGCATGCTGGCGGTGCGCAATGCCCACGCGCCGCGTGAGTTTGGGCGTCACCGGCACGATCTGCATGCGGTCGTTGCGCGCCATGTCGGTGGACTTCTGCAGCGGCAACAGCGCGGCGCCATAGCCCGCCGCCACGAGGCTGCGGATGGCCGCGTCGTAGTTGAGCTCGATGCGCGCACGCGGCGCAAAGCCGGCGGCGGCAAACCACTCCATCGTGAGGCGGTACATGTGCGTGGTCGCCTCGTTGAAGATCAACGGCTGCGCCGCGAGCCACGCCGGCGTGACGCGCTTGGGCGCCTTCCAGCGCTGCGGCACGAAGGCCATCATGGGCTGCTCGCACCAGGGCGTGACCACGATGCCGCGCACCGGCGGCTGTGGAATGGCGACGAGGCCGATGTCGAGCGTGCCCGCCGCGAGCCGCTCCATGGCCTCGTACGAGCCCCGAATGCTCACCTCGACGTCGATGCCCGCGTGCTCCGCCCCCAGCGCCTCGAGCACCTGCGGCAGCAGGTCGACCAGCACGCCGGTCGAAGTGCCCAGCCGCACGCGGCCCGTGCGGCCTTCGGCCTGGCGCTTGACGGCCTCCACCGCGTCGTCGGTGTCGCGCAGCAGCTTGCGCCCGCGCTCCACCAAGGCTGCACCGGCCGGCGTGGGCAGAACGCGTCGGCTGCCGCGCACCACCAGCGGTGCACCCAGGCGCGATTCGAGTTCGCTGATGTGCAGGCTCACCGTCGGCTGCGCGAGGTGCAGCGCCTTGGCCGCGGCCGAGAAGGTGCCCAGGTCGGCAATGGCGATGAGCGTGCGCAGTTGGTCGAGGTTGAGCTGTCGCATCAGGAATGCTGATTGAAGGTGTCAGAAATCTCAACTTCCACAATAGCACGCGCCGCCGGAAGATGAGCGCTCCCCTACCAGGAGCCCACCGTGACCGCGCCGAAGCCACCGTCTTTTCATCAACGCCTGCTGCACGCCCTGCACGACTGGCGCCGCCGCGCCGTGACACGCCGCCGCGCCCGCGACGACGTGCAACTGCTGGCGGGCATGAGCGACCACGACCTGCGCGACCTCGGCATCGGCCGCAGCGAAGTGCCCGAGCTGCTCGACCGCAACCGCTACTGATTCACCGAAACGCGCGTGCGGTTTCTTCAGAGACCGCATGCGATTTGAGGTTCAATCCAGGGCGTGCCTTCCATCGCCACCCCTGCCCTTCTTTCCATCGAACTCACTTCGCCGCAGTCCGTCAACGGACGGCGCGCGGCCTTCCAGTCGCTGTGGCTGCTGGTGCGCATGCAACACGCCCATGCCCACGGCGGCGGCAGCGGCGTCGTGCGGCTGGCCGACCTGCGCGGCGAGGTGTCCGACGCCAGCACGCTGCGCATGGTCGTGAGCCGCGCGTTCCGCGACTTCAAGGCCTGGGGCCTCGAGGTCGGCTGGGGCGAAGACCTGCAGCGCGAGCCGCGCTTTCTCAATGCTGAGCGGCGCAGCCAGGGCCCGTTCTGGCTGCCGGCCGCGCAAGCCAAGCGCCTGCGCCTGCTCGTGGACAACCGACCGGCCACCGCCGCCGAGGTGGCGTCGTTCCTCGGCCTGCGCTCACGCAAGGCACAGGCCGCCGGCACGGTGACGCCGCCCGACGCCGTGCACCTGCAGGACGCCGCCTTCTGGAAACAGCTGGTCGCCTCGCAGCAGGCCGCGCGACAAGGCCGGCTGATGTCGCCGGTGGCAGGCGGAAACGGCAACGGCAGCGCGCTCGAAGCGATCCGCCTGGCCGGCACGCTGGCCGCCAGCGATTTCCAGCGCGCGCTCGTCACGCTCAACGAGGCGATGCTGTGGCGCCGGCTCGGCGACAACGAACAGGCACGCCGGCGGCTGCAGGCGCTCAAGAAACAACGGCTCGCACACCACGTGGCGGGCAACGACTACCTCGGCGCGATGGAGTGCATCGTCTCGGCCTGGTGCGCCTACACCGCGCGCGACCTGCCGCTGGCGCAGTCGCTGCTGGGCGGCATGGCCGAAGACCCGGCGCGCGCGCTGGTGCTGCGCCACCACCCCGACGTGCGCTTCGAGTGGTGCAACCTGTGGGCGCTGGCCTGCCGCTCGCGCGCCCTCGCGCTGGCCGCCGACGACCGCCCGGCAGCAGCCGCGCTCGCCGAAGAGTCGCTGCAGCGCTTCGGCGAAGCGCTGGCGGCGGCCTTCGAGTCGCACTCCTTCGACGCCGCGCAGCACGTCGCGGCCAACATGGGCATGGCCGCGTGGCTGTTCGACCGCGTGGGCCTGGGCGACCTGCCGGCGCTCGCGCACGACGGCCACCGGGCCGACACCACGCGCCGCGCGGTGCAATGGATCGCCTTCAGCGAATGGCTGTGCGGCCACACCGACGGCCAGGGCCGCTCGGCATGGAACGCGATCTACCTGATGCGCATCGCACGCGGCCATTGCAAGCCGGAGACGCAGCCCACGCTCGCGCAGTTCCGCGCACAGAAGCCGCTCGACCCCGCCGCCGTCTCGAAGCTCGCGGGCCCGCTCGCCGACGCCTTCGACGCCGCCAACTGGCCCGCGCGCTGGGTCGACGTGGCGCAGGCGCGGCTGGCCGACCACCAGGCTGGGCGACGCCGCTATCCGGGGCTGCAGCAGGGCAGCCTGCTGTTCGAGCACGCGTGGTACGCGGCGCATGCGGGCGACCTGAAGGCGGCCGAGCACTCGCTGGGCCTGCTGCGCGAGGTGCTGCCGCAGCTGGTGCCGAGCGACCGCGCCTACTTCACCGAGTCGTGGAACGACGCGCTGCCTGCGGAGCTGGTGCTGGAGGCGAAGCCGCCGAGGCGGCCGTCGGCCCCTCGGAAGAAGGCACGCTGAGCGCCTGCTGCACGCGCTCGCGCAGCACCGGCAGCACATCGCGCTCGAACCATGGATGGTGCTGGAACCACGCGGTGTTGCGTGGCGACGGATGCGGCAGCGGGACGAAACGCGGTGCGTAGTCGGCAAAGGCTTCGACGGTTTCGGTCACGCCCTTGTGCGTGGTCTTGCCGAGGAAGTGGCGCTGCGCGTACTGGCCGATGAGCAGCGTCAATGCGATGTGCGGCATCTGCGCCAACAGGCGGTCGTGCCACAGCGGTGCGCACTCCTTGCGCGGCGGCAGGTCGCCGCTGGTGCCGCGGCCCGGGTAGCAGTAGCCCATCGGCACGATCGCGATGCGCGCCGCGTCGTAGAACACCTCACGGTCGATGCCGAGCCAGCGGCGCAGCTGGTCGCCGCTCTTGTCGTTCCACGGCACGCCGGTCTGGTGCACCGTGAGGCTGGGCGCCTGGCCGACGATGAGCAGCCGCGCGCTCGCACTCGCCTGCACGATCGGGCGCGGCCCGAGCGGCAAATGGGCCTCGCACGCACGGCAGGCGCGGATCTCGGCAAGCAGCGCATCCACGACGATGAGGCTAGTCGGTGAACGGACGGAAGAAGGCGTTGAGCTCGGTGCCCGGCGTGGCATCGGCAAAGCCGTCGAAGCGGCCTTGCTCGGCCAGCGTGCGTGCAGCGCGGATGAAGCCGCCCCAGGCCGCGCGCGCCATGCCGCCGCCCACGCTCACGCGGCGCACGCCGAGCGCGGCGATGTCCGCCATCGTCAGCTCGCTGGTCGCGCCGACCAGCAGGTTGACCGGCTTGGGCGCGACGGCAGCCACCACGGCCGCGATCTGCTCGCGCGTCTTGATGCCGGGCGCGTAGAGGCAGTCGGCGCCGGCCTCGGCGTACGCACGCAGCCGCGCGATGGTGTCGTCGAGGTCGGGGCGGTTGGCAAAGAAGTTCTCGGCGCGGCCCACGAGCAGCGTGTCGCCACCCGCCGCGTCGATGGCCCGGCGCGCGGCGCGCAGGCGCTCGACCGCGACGTCGATGGGGAACAGCGGATCGTCGGGGTTGCCGGTCGAATCCTCGATCGACAGCCCCGCCACGCCGGTCTCGACCGCGAGGCGCACGCTCTCGGCCACGCCCTGTGCGTCGGCGGCAAAGCCGTTCTCGAAGTCGGCGTTCACCGGCAGGTCGGTGGCGACCACGAGTTCACGCAGGTGCGCGAAGATCTGGTCGCGCGACATGGCGCCGTCGGCATGGCCGCGCGACCACGCGAAGCCCGAGCTGGTGGTGGCCAGCGCCTGGTAGCCCAGGCCTTCGAGGTAGCGCGCGCTGCCCGTGTCCCAAGGGTTCGGAATGACGAAGCAGCCTTGTGCGTGGAGGGCACGGAAGGCGGCGCGCTTTTCGGCGACGGTGCGGGTCATGGGGCCTCGGCTTTCTGTGTTCAAGACAGTGAGCCGGTCATTCTGACGCAGCGTCTGTCAGCACTCCACCACGTTCACCGCAAGCCCCCCCAGCGAGGTCTCCTTGTACGTGGACTTCATGTCCTCGCCGGTCTGCTTCATCGTGCGGATCACCGCGTCGAGCGACACGTAGTGGCTGCCGTTGCCGCGCAGCGCCAGGCGCGACGCGTTGATGGCCTTCACGGCGCCCATCGCGTTGCGCTCCACGCAGGGAATCTGCACCATGCCGCCGACCGGGTCGCAGGTGAGGCCCAGGTTGTGCTCCATGCCGATCTCGGCGGCGTTCTCGACCTGCGCGGGCGTGGCGCCGAGCACGGCGGCGAGCGCGCCGGCCGCCATCGAGCAGGCCACGCCGACCTCGCCCTGGCAGCCGACCTCGGCGCCCGAGATGGAGGCGTTGGTCTTGTAGAGCATGCCGATGGCTGCCGCGGTGAGCAGGAAGTCGACGATGCCTTCGTCACTGGCCTGCGGCACGAAGCGCTGGTAGTAGTGCATCACGGCGGGCACCACGCCGGCCGCGCCGTTGGTGGGCGCGGTGACGACACGGCCGCCGGCCGCGTTCTCCTCGTTCACCGCCATCGCGAAGGCGTTGACCCAGTCCATGGCCGCGAGCGGATCGGCGGCGCCGGCTTGCGCCAGCAGCTCGCGGTGCAGCTCGGGCGCGCGGCGGCGCATGCGCAGCGGGCCGGGCAGCGCGTGCGCGGCCAGCGGGTTGTCGATGCCGAAGCCGCGCTGCACGCACTGCTGCATCACGCCCCAGATGCGCAGCAGGCCCGCGCGCACCTCGGCCTCGGGCCGCCACACGCATTCGTTGCGCATCACGAGGGTGGCCACGGAGATGTCGTGCGCGTGGCACTGCGCCATGAGTTCGTCGCCGGTCGTGAAGGGATGCGGCACGGCGGCTGCAGCGGCTGCCGTTTGCGCCACGGCCTGCCCGCCCTCGACGACGAAGCCGCCGCCGACCGAGAAGTAGGTGCCTTCGGCGAGCACGGCACCGTCGGCCGCGAAGGCCGTGAAGCGCATGGCGTTCGGGTGCTCGGGCAGCGACTCTTCGCCGCGAAAGGCGATGTCGCGCACGCGGTCGAAGGCGATGGGCGTGGTGCCCAGCAGGCTCAGCTGGCCGCTGCGGCGCAGCGCGTCCAGGCGCGGTTGCACGGTCTCGGGCCGCACGGTGTCGGGCGCGTCGCCGAAGAGCCCGAGGATCACGCCCTGGTCGGTCGCGTGGCCGTGGCCGGTGGCGCCGAGCGAGCCGAACAGGTCGACGTGCAGCCGTGCGACCTGCGCGAGCAGGCCGCGCCGTTCGAGCGATTGCGCGAACAGCAGCGCGGCGCGCATCGGCCCGACGGTGTGCGAGCTGGACGGGCCGATGCCGATCTTGAAGATGTCGAAGGCGGAGAGCATCAGCGCATCATGCGACCGGAAGCTGCTGTTTGACCAGCGCCACCCAGTAGGCCGCACCCAGCGGCAGGATGTTGTCGTTGAAGTCGTAGTACGGGTTGTGCACGTTCGGGTCGTTCGGGCCCTCGCCTGCCCCGATGCCGATGTAGGCGCCGGGGCGCTTCTGCAGCATGAAGGCGAAGTCTTCCGAGCCCATGGCGGGCGGGATGTCGGTGTGCACCTGTTCAAGGTCGACCAGGCTGGCCGCCGCCGCGATGGCCGCGTCGGTCTCGGCCGGCGTGTTGACCACGCCGGGGTAGCCGCGGCGGTATTCCAGCGCGACCTTGGCGCCGTGCGTGGCGGCCACGCCGTCGCAGATCTGCTGCATCGCCGCCTGGGTCTTGTCCTGGATGCCGGCGTCGAGCGTGCGCACGGTGCCGCGCAGCACCACGGTCTCGGGAATGACGTTCCAGGTGTCGCCGCCGTGGATCTGCGTGACGCTGACCACGGCCGCGTCGGTGGCACCGGTGCGGCGGCTCACGATGGTCTGCAGCGCGTTGATGAGCTGGGCCGAGATCACCACCGAGTCGATGCCGGTCTCGGGCATGGCGCCGTGGCTGCCCTTGCCGGTGATGACGATCTCGAAGGTGTCGAGAAAGGCCGTCATGGTGCCCTTGCGGATCGCGAAGCGCCCGCGCGGCAGGCTCGGAAAGTTGTGCATGCCGTAGACGGCGTCGGCCGGGAACTGGTCGAACAGGCCCTCTTCCACCATCACGCGGCCGCCGCCTTCGTTTTCTTCGGCGGGCTGGAACACGAAGTGCACCGTGCCTTTGAAGGGCTTGTGGCGCGACAGGTGCTCCGCCGCGCCCAGCAGCATCGCGGTGTGGCCGTCGTGGCCGCAGGCGTGCATCTTGCCGACGCACTTCGAGGCATGCGCCTGCGTGCCCAGCTCCTGCATGTTGAGCGCATCGAGGTCGGCGCGCAGCGCGATGCTGGGGCCGTCGCCGTTCTTCAGCGTGCCGACCACGCCGGTGCCGGCCAGGCCGCGGTGCACGGGCAGGCCCATGAGCATCAGCGCATTGGCCACCACGTTGGCGGTGCGGTGTTCCTCGAAGGCGGTCTCGGGGTTGGCGTGGATGTCGCGGCGCCAGCTGAGCATGCGGGCGCGGGTGTCTTCGGCAATCTCGGGGTCGCGGTACATGGCGTGAATCTCTCGTGGGATGAAATCAGTGGAAGAACTCGGCGATGAAGGTCGCGCCGAGGAAAGTGCCGGCCGTCGCGGTGAGCGACACCACCACGATGCGCCAGCCGAGGCGGCGGAACACGGGCAGGTCTTTGGCGACCGAGAAGCCGGCCAGCGCCAGCACCGGCGTGGTGAAGGCCAAAAAGTTGAGCTTGGCGGTGAGCGCGATGAGCGCGTCGGAGAACGGGAACAGGCCCGGGATGCCGACCACGGTGGCCACCACCGAGAGCACCAGCACCATCGGCAGGCGGGGGACGAAGCGCTTGATGGCTTCGACGGCGCCGGCAATCGCCACCACGGCGAGCACGCCTTCGAGCGACACCAGCACCGGCACCTTGTAGGTCAGGGCATTGCCGATGAGCACGCCGCCGCCCACCACCAGCCAGGCCAGCAGCGTGTCGCGCAGCGAGGTCGGGGCGGCGTGGGCCACGTCGGCGCTCAAGACGTTCGCGCCCGCGTCCACGGCGGCGCCCTGTTGTGCGCCGTGCTTCGAGAAGCGGCCCAGCACCGGCTCCAGCTTGCCGTAGAGCCACGAGCACAGCGGCAGCGAGAGGAACAGCGTGAAGTAGAAGCCGGCCACGGTGGTCAGCAGGTTCGACGCGGCGGCAATTGCCGTGAGCTGCGGCAGCATCTCGGGCGGGCTCTGCGCGGCGATGGCGCCCAGCGCCGCCGCCATCAGGCTGCCCGAGCCCACGCCGGCGCCCATGGCCAGCGAACGCGGGTCGAAGATGTGCAGGCTGGCGATGAAGCCCGCCAGCACCGCGATGAACAGCGCGCCCAGCACGGTGCCGGTGATGTACTCGGCCAGCACGCCGCGGCCTTCAGGCGAGGCCATGCCGTACTTCTCTCCGATGATCACGAGGTTGCCCTCGCGGCCCACCGAGAAGGTGGCGCCCACGGCCTCGCGCTTGATGCCCAGCAGCAGCGCCAGCGGCAGGCCCAGCGCCAGGGTGCCCAGCGCATGGCCGAACTCCTGGAACAGCAGCGCCCAGCCGGCCTGCTTCACCTGCGGCAGCGCGGCGCCGACCGTGAGGCCCAGCTTCACCACGAACAGCAGCAGGCCCGCGTTGAGCAGGCCGCCGGCCAGCGACTGCTGCGCCGTGGCCACGCGCACCACGCCCGGCACGCGCCGGTGCGCGATGCCCCAGGCGGCGGCCATGAGCAGCGCCCACAGCATCGGCAGCAGCACCACCTTGCCGGGGCCGACGCTGAACTGCGTCGGGCCGATGAGTTCAGCCACGGCCACAAGGACCAGGGTGACGACGAGGAGCTTGAGTTTGCCGGTGGCGCTGGAAGGCGCTACGGCTGCAATCGTGGAGGCGGCGGAGGTCATGGGTGGGCGTTTTCGAGGGGTGCCGGCGAGTTTCGGGCTGCGAGCCTCTTGCATCAATGACCGCAAATAAGGATATTCGTTGCATTGAATGCAACACTCGGAGACGACCGCCATGGACGACAAGCTCGACACCCGCCGGGTGCGCTACTTCATGCAGGTGCTCGACAGCGGCTCGGTGCGCGGCGCGGCCGACGTGCTCGACATGGACCCGTCGGCTGTGAGCCGCGCCATCGGCATCCTCGAAACGGAGTGCGGCCTGCCGCTGCTGGAGCGCCACGGACGCGGCGTGGTGCCCACCGACGCGGGCCAGCTGCTGGCCGGCTACGTACGCCGGCAGCAAGGGCAGAAGCAGCACCTGCTGGCGCAGATGGACAGCATCCGCAAGATCGAGAGCGGTCACATCGACATCGTGGCCGGCGAAGGCTATGTGGACTGGCTCATGCGGCACAGCCTGCGCATCTTCATGGCCAGCCACCCGAAGATCACGGTGAACCTCGACGTCGCCAGCACCGACGAGATCGTGCGCCGCGTGATCGAGGAACGTGCCCACATCGGCATGCTGTTCCAGCCGCCGAAGGACGAGCGGCTCACCTCGCATCAGTCGCACGCGCAGCCGATCCAGGCCATGGTGCTGGGCTCGCACCCGCTCGCGCAGCTCGGCCGCCCGCTGAAGCTGGCCGACCTGCTGCCCTACCCCGGCGCCACGCTGCACCGCAACTTCGGCGTGCGCCAGCACATCGAGGCGGCCGAGATCAGCGAAGGTGTGCGGCTGCCCGCGCTGCTGACCACCACCTCGTTCAGCGCGCTGGGCCACTTCGTGTCGGCGGGCCTGGGCTACACGCTGGGCACGCGCATCTCGCTCACGCCCAACGCCGACCACCCGGCGCTGGTCGAGCTGCCGATGAAGAACCCGCTGCTGTCGCAAGGGCGCTCGCACATCGTGTCGCGCCACGGGCGCCTGCTGCCGCCGGCCGCGGCGACGCTGCTGCGGCAGGTGGTGGCGGACATGAAGCGCTATGCCGATTCGATCGCAGGCACGGGCACCAGCAAGCCCCGCGCGAGCACGCGCGGGCGCGGCGCGACGGGTTGAAGGGCATGGGGGCTTGCGTTGCGTGCGCGCACGGTTCGGTGTTCTGATCGGACCCCATGTCCTACCTCGCTCCCCTCTTCATTCACCTGCTGTGCGCCGCCTTCTGGGTCGGCGGCATGGCCGTCATGCACTTCGCGGTGCGCCCTGCCGCTGTCGCCACGCTGGAGCCGCCGCTGCGCCTGCGCATGATGGCCGCGACGCTGCGGCGTTTCTTTATCGGGGTGGACGCGTCCGTCACGCTGCTGTTCGTGACCGGCATCGGTTTGATCCACGCCACCGGCGGCTTTCGCGCCGTGCACTGGCGCGTCGAAGCCATGATGGGCATTGCGCTCGTGATGGCGGCGATTTATGTCTACATCCGCGCCTCGGTGTTCCGCGCGCTGCGCCGTGCGGTGGACGACAGCGCCTGGCCCGTGGCGGCCGCGCGGCTGAACACCGTGCGCCAGCTGGTGACGCTGAACCTCGCGCTGGGCGTGGTGGTGTTCGGGGTGGCGGTGATGGGGCGCGGCGGCTGAGCGCCACGCACCCGACGCGTCTTCAGCGTTCGCCCAGCACCGCGCCGTCCACCGGCTTCTGCAGCCACTGCGCGATGTCCTCGCCCAGCTTGTAGGTGACGACACCGACCATGCTGCAGGTGCTGCGCGGCATGCCGAAGTAGATGAACATCTGGCGCTGCGCCGTGAACTTGGCGGGCGCCGCGCCGTCGCGCTCCAGCGTGCCGCGCAGCTGGACGATCTTGGGGCCGCCGTACAGGCCGCCCGCGTTCGCGAGCAGGTCGGTGATCTCCAGCTTCAGCACGGGCGCGCCCTGCGCGTTGGCGGGCAGCGGCGGTGCGAGCAGGAACTCGTAGGGTTCGAGCAGCTGGTCCTGCACGGCCTGGCGCAGCGAGGCGGGCACGTCGCAGGAGTCGTCCGCCTTCGACAGCGCGACGCCCTTGGTGGTGGTGCCGTAGGCCACGGGCGCCATGAGCACGCTGTTGCGCGCCGTGGCTTCGGGCGGCGGGGGTTCGGGGGCAGCAGGCTGGCGCGTGCCGCAGGCGGCCAGCAGCGAGGCGGCGCCCGCGAGCGCAAGAAGCCGCGCGACAACGCGCGCGGCGAACGAATGTTCGGTCATGTGGAATCCCCCTGAATGATTGTTCTGCGCCGGGTGGCGCGCGCCGATTCTGCGCCCGCAGCGGCGTGCACAAGGCGCCGCAGAGTCTAGGCCGCAGGGCCCTTCAACTCAACGCCATTGCCATCGGGATCTTCGAGGTAGATCGAAGGACCACTGCCCTCGGCCCCGAAGTTGTTCTGCACCTCGCCGTGCACCGGCACGCCGTGCCGCGCCATGCGCGCGCGGATCGCCGCTTCGTCGAAGGGCTCGATGCGCAGGCACAGGTGATCGACGTTGCGGCCTTCGCGCCCAGCCAGCGCGCCGCCCTGGCTACCCAGCTTGCCGTCGTGCGTGACGAGGTCGATGAGGCTGCTGCCGGCGCGCAGGTGCACGAGACCGAGATCGTCGCGGCGTTTCTCGAGCGTGCAGCCGAGCACGTCGCAGTAGAAGGCCATGGCGCGCGCGGCATCGCGCACGCGCAGCACGACGTGGTCGATGCGCAGCACCGCGAACGGCGCTGCATCGGCAGCGGAAACCACAGGAGACGGAGCAGGCGGGCGCGTCATGCCCGCCAGTGTGTCAGACCACCCCGGCGGCGCGCAATGCCTCGAAGCGCGTGGCGTCGACGCCCATCTCGGCCAGCACCTCTTGCGTGTGCTGCCCGAGCGCGGGCGGTGCGCGGCGCAGCACCGGCGGCGTGGCCGTGAGGCGCAACGGACTCGCCACGCCGGTGATGCTGGCGATGCCGTCGCCCGCATCGCGCGGCAGCGTGACGGCCAGGCCGCGCGCCTTGACCTGCGCGTCGTCGAAGGCCTGCGCGATGTCGTTGATCGGGCCGCAGGGCACGGCCTTGTCTTCAAGCAGCGCGACCCAGTCGGCGGTGGTGCGGGTTCGCGTGAGGTCTTCGAGCATCGGGATCAGCACGCCGCGGTGTTTCACGCGCAGCGTGTTGGTCGCAAAGCGTTCGTCGGCGGCCCATTCGGCGTGGCCGGCGGCTTCGCAGAAACGCGCGAACTGGCCGTTGTTGCCGATGGCCAGCAGCATCGAACCGTCTTGCGTCGGAAAGTCTTGATAAGGCGCGAGGCTCGGGTGCGTGTTGCCCTGGCGGCCCGGCGCCTTGCCGGTGTTGAGAAAAGCGCTCGCCTGGTTGGCAAGGATGGCCATGCCCACGTCGAGCAGCGCCATGTCGATGTGCTGGCCTTCGCCGGTGCGGTCGCGCACCTGAAGCGCCGCGAGGATGGCGGTGCTGGCGTACACGCCCGTGAAGAGGTCGGTGAGCGCCACGCCCACGCGCAACGGGCCACCGCCGGGTTCGCCGTCGGGGCGGCCGGTGATGCTCATCATGCCGGTCATGGCCTGGATCATCAGGTCGTAGCCGGCGCGCTCGGCGTACGGGCCGTCGTGGCCGAAGCCGGTCACGCTGCAGTAGATGAGGCGCGGGTTGGCCGCGCGCAGGCTGTCCTGGTCGAGGCCGTACTGCTTGAGGCCGCCGGTCTTGAAGTTCTCGACCACGATGTCGGCCTGCGCCGCCATCTGCTGCAGCAGCGCCTGCCCCTCGGGCGTGGCCATGTCGATGGTGACCGAGCGCTTGTTGCGGTTGCAGGACGTGAAGTAGCTGGCCTGGTCGGTGTCGTGGCCGTTCGCGTCCTTCACGAACGGCGGGCCCCAGGTGCGCGTGTCGTCGCCGACGCCGGGGCGTTCGATCTTGACGACGTCGGCGCCCAGGTCCGCGAGGATCTGCGTGCACCACGGGCCCGCGAGCACGCGGGACAGATCGAGGACCTTGATGCCGTCGAGTGCTGCGGGCTTGGTGCTCATGCGTCGGATCAGTTCGCGAAAGCGGCGATGCCGGTGATGGCGCGACCGAGGATGAGCGCGTGGATGTCGTGCGTGCCTTCGTAGGTATTGACCACTTCGAGGTTCACCAGGTGGCGGGCCACGCCGAACTCGTCGCTGATGCCGTTGCCGCCCATCATGTCGCGCGCCATGCGGGCGATGTCCAGCGACTTGCCGCAGTTGTTGCGCTTCATGATCGAGGTGATTTCCACCGCGGCGATGCCTTCGTCCTTCATGCGGCCCAGGCGCAGGCTGCCTTGCAGGCCCAGCGTAATCTCGGTCTGCATGTCGGCCAGCTTCTTCTGGATCAGCTGGTTGGCGGCGAGCGGGCGGCCGAACTGCTTGCGGTCCAGCGTGTACTGGCGGGCGCGGTGCCAGCAGTCTTCGGCGGCACCGATGGCGCCCCACGAGATGCCGTAGCGGGCGCTGTTCAGGCAGGTGAACGGGCCCTTGAGGCCTTGTACTTCGGGGAACGCGTTTTCTTCGGGGCAGAACACGCCGTCCATGACGATTTCGCCGGTGATGCTGGCGCGCAGGCCGACCTTGCCGTGGATGGCGGGGGCCGAGAGGCCCTTCATGCCCTTCTCGAGCACGAAGCCGCGGATCGGGCCGACGGTGCCGCTTTCGCTGACTTCCTTGGCCCACACGACGAACACGTCGGCGATGGGCGAGTTGCTGATCCACATCTTCGAGCCGCTGAGCGAGTAGCCGCCCGGCACCTTCTTGGCGCGCGTGGCCATGCTGCCGGGGTCGGAGCCGTGGTCGGGTTCGGTCAGGCCGAAGCAGCCGATCCATTCGCCGGTGGCGAGCTTGGGCAGGTACTTCTGCTTCTGGCCTTCGGTGCCGAATTCGAAGATCGGCACCATCACCAGCGAGCTCTGCACGCTGGCCATCGAGCGGTAGCCCGAATCGACGCGCTCGACTTCGCGGGCGATCAGGCCGTAGGCCACGTAGTTCAGGCCGGGGCCGCCGTACTGCTCGGGGATCGTCGGGCCGAGCAGGCCGAGCGCGCCCATTTCACGAAAGATCGCGGGGTCGGTTTCGCCGGAGCGGAAGCCTTCGACGACGCGGGGCGCCAGGCGCTCCTGGCAGTAGGCGTTGGCCGCGTCGCGGATCATGCGTTCTTCGTCGGTCAGCTGCTGGTCGAGAAGAAAGGGGTCGTCCCAGTGGAATTGCGCTTTGGCGGCCATGTGGATGTCTCCGGAAAAGGAAGAAGAAACAAAAGAAGGGGGAATGCGGTCGATCGTAGCCACGCAGGGGGCCTGGCGCAAACGATGAATCCTCACCCAGATATGCGCATTGCGCACATCTGAAGAGATACATCTTGTTGATTTACAGGTGAAATCATCTCGCCAGTCATACACTCCCGGCATACATGCGCCGCAAGATCCCACCCCTGCAAACCCTCGTGTGCTTCGACGCCGCCGCGCGCCACGAGAGCTACACCCGCGCCGCGCAGGAACTGGCGCTCACGCAGAGCGCGGTGTCGCGCCAGGTCGGGTCGCTCGAGGCCTTCCTGGGCGTGGCGCTGTTCCGCCGCACGCGGCACGGCGTGGCGCTCACGGCCAGCGGCGCCGCCTACGCGCGCCAGATCGCGCGCCGCCTGGAGGCCATGGAGCGCGACACGCTCGACGCCATGGCGCACCAGGGCGAAGGCGGATCGCTGTCGCTGGCGGCAGTGCCCACCTTCGCCACGCGCTGGCTGGTGCCGCGCCTGCGCGGTTTTGCGGCGCTGCAGCCCGACGTGGTGGTGCACATCGAGACGCGCACCCGCCCCTTCCTGTTCGCCGACGCCGAGTTCGACGCCGCGCTGTACGCGGGCACGCCCGCGCAGGTCGAGAACTGGGCGGGCACGCGCGCTGTGTTGCTGATGCATGAAGACGTGGTGCCCGTGTGCAGCCCTTCGCTGCTGCCCGACGGCCAGGCCGTGTCGCCCGATGCCATCGCGCAGATGCCGCTGCTGCAGCAGAGCACACGCCCCGACGGCTGGCGCCAGTGGTTCGACGCGCAACAGATCGACGCGCCCAACGCGCGTGGCGGCCCGCGCTATGAGTTGTTCTCGATCCTTGCGGCGGCGGCCTCACACGGGCTCGGGGTCGCGCTGATGCCGACCATGCTGGTGGCGGACGAGCTGGCGCGCGGCGAACTGGTGGTGGCCTGTCCTCGGGCGCTGTCGGCGGAGCGCAGCTATTACCTGGTGACGCCGGAGCGGGCGGATCAGCGGCCGTTGTTGAAGTTGTTCAGTGATTGGTTGTTGGGGCAGGCCCGCCAAGGTTGAGAATGCGCGCCATGCCGCGCGACAGCCGCTCCGAGTACGAATGGCGCATGCACAAGGTGCTGGCGCACATCGACGACCACCTGGACGAGGCGCTCGATCTCGCGGTGCTGGCCGACGTGGCGCATTTCTCGGCGTACCACTTCCATCGCCTCTTCGCGGCCTGGGCCGGCGAGACGCTGGGCGACTACATCCGGCGCCGCCGCGTGGAGGTGGCAGCACTGCGGCTCGCGACGCAACCGCGCCTGTCGGTGCTCGAGGCGGCGGTGTCGGTGGGCTTCGGTTCGGGCGAGGCGTTCACCCGCGCGTTCCGCGCGCATTTCGGCAGCGCGCCCAGCGCGTGGCGTGCATCGCACGACTGGTCTTTGCCCTGCGACGCTCCCTCACGCAATAGCAATCCTGATCAGATCGCCCTGCACGGCTTCACAAAGAATGGATCTCCAACGCGCAATCCCGCGCACGAGGAGCCACCTGTGAATGTCCAGCTGATCACCCGCTCTCCCGTCACCATCGCCTGCCTGCGCTACACCGGCCCGTTCGGCGCGCCGGTGGGCGAGTTCTGGGCCACGAAGGTCGCGCCCTGGATCGGCGCGCACAACCTGTGGTCGCATGCCCGCTACGGCATCAGCCATGACGACCCGAGCATCACCGCGCCCGAGCACTCGCGCTACGACGCCTGCGTGGAAGTGCCCGAGGACTTCGTGCCCGACGGTGGTTTCCAGAAAACGGTGCTGCCGGGCGGGCGCTATGCCTCGCTGAGATTCCAGGGGCTGCCCGCGGAGATCAACGATGCGTGGACACGCCTGATGCGCGACTGGCTGCCCGCCAGCGGCTTCCAGTTCGACAGCCGACCCGCATTCGAGTACTACGGGCCCGGCATGGCCTTCGACGAGAAGACCGGCGCGTTCGAATGCGACATCTGCATTCCGATCGCGCCGCTCTGAAAGAGCGCGGGCCGCCAACGGGCTAGCGCAGCGTGATCCCCAGCGGATCGAACGGTGCATCGAACTCGGCACGCCACGACTGGCCGGGTTCCAGCGGCCAGGCATCGGTCCACGTGCCGGTCGTGACCACGTCGCCGGGCATCAGCGCCGGCGCACCGGGGCAGCGCTGCAGTTCCTGGTTGAAGTGGTGCAAGGCGTGCAACGGGCCGTCAAGCACGTTGACGCCCGTGCCTTCGTCGATCAGCGCATCGCCCCGGTAGAGCCGCACGCGCGTGCGGCCGAGCAGGTCGTCCAGTGCCTGGGCGCTGGTGGCGAAGCGGCCGATCGGTGTCTCGCGCCCGACCAGCAGGCGCGCATGCAGCCCGCCGTCGACCACGGTGTCGGCGGCGCTGAACTTCCAGCCAGGCAGGTGCGACTGCACGATCTCGAAGCCCGGGGCGAGCCACGCGACGCAGCCGAAGAGCTCTTCCAGCGTGGCATCGCGCGGCGGTGTCGCGGCCATGCCGAACACGATCTCGGGCTCCAGGCGCGGTTGGCAGAGCTTGTCCAGGCTCAACGCGTCGGTGCCGCCGGCATCATCGCTGCTGCGCGTGAGCGTCGTGTGCCACACAGTGCCCCAGATGGGCGCGTAGACCTCGTAGCGAGGCCAGATCGTGCGGTTGGTGAAACCGATCTTGTAGCCCACGGGCCGCTCGCCGCGGTCGATGCGAAGCGCGCGCAAGGCCAGCGCCTGCTGGTAGGCGGCGTCGACATCCGCGGCGATCGGGAGCGCGCGATCGGCGGGCCACAGGCGCCCCTGGTCATAGTGGTCGAGAACGGCTTCGGGTGTCATGTGCATCACTCCTTCGTGGGCCGGGCACCTTCCCGGGCATAGGCTTCGATCAGTGCAGGAAAGGCGTCCATCGCAGGCAAGGTGCCGAAGCTGTGCTTCGCGGGCGTCGTGGCCCACGGCAGCTTCTCGTCGGTCCAGGTTTCCGCGAAGGGTACGACCCATTCGTGGTGGTCGAGCATCGACGGCCGGAGGTTGACGAAATAGTCCATGCCCTCGGTGCGCGTGAACATCCAGCTCTTGCAGTGCGGACAGAAGAAGTGGTGCGAATCGTCGCCGTGCAGGCCGCCGATGACGGGCTCACCCGACACCACCTCGAAGCCCGGCGTCGGGATCGCCAACGACAGCGAGAACGCACTCGCGCTCATGGTCTGGCAGCCGGTGCAATGGCAGGCCATGGCCAGCAGCGGCGGCGCGGTGACGCGCAGGCGCACCTGGCCGCAGCGGCAGCCGCCGGCCCAGGGGAGTTGCCAGTCGCTGGCGGTGTCTGAGGGTCGTTGCACTGGGTGTTCATGGGGTGCTTTCTGGCGTGGTCTTCGGGATCCGCGCCGAAGAGGTTGCAGTCTTCTTCTTACGCACAGCGCGCTGCGGCTTGAAGGGACCGGCGACCTTCTCGAGCCAGGGTTCGCACACGGCCCGCAGCTCCGGGTCGGCCTTGAACTGCGGGTCGCGTGCATCGAACAGGATCGACTTCTTGGCCTGCACCCGCGCCAGCGCGAACGCGTTTTCTTCGGAGCGGCTGTTGTCGAACATGAGCGTCATGTTCGCGATCTGCGCCGCATGCCCGACGGCGGCTTGCGTCCGCGGAAAGCGCTCGATGAGCTTCTGGTGCTCCACGTCATGGCCGCCCTGTTGCTTGCGCGTGCTCACGCGAAAAACGGACAGGTCCACCGACACGAGGCCGACGAACAGCAGGACGACAAAGTAGCCCGCCGCCTGCATCGCGCGGATGTCGTCCACTTTCGACTCGTGGCCGCCGCCGGGCAGCGGCTTCCAGTGGGAGAAGACGGTTTCGAACGCGAACGGCATGCGCTGGTCCATCACCAGGCTCTTGAAAGCGCGCACGCCTTCCTGCGACAGAACCTGCCATTTCTCGTCGTCGTCGCGCAGCTGCTGCGCCCAAAGGGGGATGCGCCCTGTCTGCGGATCGGCGTCCGGCAGGATGGACATCATCATCCGGTCGGCATTGATGAGCGGCATCTGCAGCGATGCGGCCAGGCGCGAATACCAGAGGGTCGATTTTCCGGACCCGTTGTGCCCCGCCAGGACAAAGGCCACGGGCCGTGGGCCGCGTGTCTGCTCGAGCAGCTTCTCGAGCGTCGGGGGGCGACGACTCACCGCCTGCTCGCGCGGAACCTGCCGTCGACCAGGCGACCGATGACCTTGGTGCCGTCGGCGGCTTCGCGAATGACCTGGGTCGGGTCTTGCGGATAGACCGAGTAGGCGAACACCTTGGCCGCATCGGGTCCGCGGAAGACGTCCGACCGGGCGATGCCGGGCCGGTTGAGTGCGCGGGCCACCTTTTTCACGAGCACCGTCGTGCTGTCTTCGAGCCGCACGACAGGCCGCGGCGCCTTGCCGACCTTGACCAGGGTCATGCCGCGCCCCAACGTGGCAACCGGTCGACCTTCGACCAGCGGACTTGCCACTCGTTTGCGCACGGTGCTTTTTTCTGTTGCCATGGCGGGATGATCGCTCAAAACGGGTCCAGCCTCATCGCCCGTTGCAAAGCCCATGCGGTCCCTGCGCGGATCGAAGAAGACACCTACACCGCCTCACCGAAACCCGCGTCCGAAAACGGCGAGCCCGCATTCCGCAGCAACGCGACACTGCCCGCATGACCTCCCCCGCCACCTCCCGCGTCGACGCCCTCGACTGGCCCCGCATCGACGCCGACCTCGCCACCCGCGGCTGCGCTGCCACGGGCGTGCTCTTCACACCGAAGGAATGCGCCGCGCTCGCCGCGATGTACGAACAGCCCCCGCATTTCCGCAGCCGCGTGGTCATGCAGCGCCATGGCTTCGGCCAGGGCGAGTACCAGTACTTCGCGAATCCGCTGCCGCCCAAGCTCGTGGCGTTTCGCAGCGCGCTGTACGAACGTCTCGCGCCGCTGGCCAATGCCTGGGCCACTGCGATGGGCCAGCCGGCCGACTATCCGCCGGACCACGCGGCCTACCTCGCGCGTTGCCATGCGGCGGGCCAGTTGCGCCCCACCCCGCTGCTGCTGCGCTATGACGAAGGCGACTACAACTGCCTGCACCAGGACCTGTACGGTGATCTGCAATTTCCGCTGCAGCTCACGGTGCTGCTGAGCCGGCCCAATGAGGACTTCACGGGCGGCGAGTTCGTGCTGACCGAGCAGCGACCGCGCATGCAGTCGCGTGCCGAAGTGGTGCCGCTCGCGCAAGGCGAGGCGGTGATCTTCGCGGTGAACCAGCGGCCCGTGGCGGGCACGCGCGGCAGCTACCGCGTGACGATGCGCCACGGCGTGAGCCGCGTGCGCAGCGGACGGCGCCACACGCTGGGCCTGATCTTTCACGACGCCCGCTAAATAAAACGAACGTCCGTTCGCAAGCAAGCCCTCGGGCGCAGCAACTTGGCACCGAGCGTGCAAAGTTGCACATATGTACCAATTACAGGCGAAAATCCCGCGCGCATCTGGGGGGATTGCCAGGATGGCCGACGCACACGATCGGCCCCGCAACTCCCTCCGGACGCCGGACCACGACCTCGTGAGGAGGAGCCGGGGTCCGTTCCGAGTTGTCGTCAGGGAGCTGTATGTACAAGGAATCGTCCGGGCCTCCGGATGCGGCGGGTCGCCCGTCTTTCGCGCACGTCACCACGCCGTTGCCACCGTCTCCGTCACCCTCTTCCGCTGAAATCCCACCGCCCCGGCGCTCTCGCCGCTTCCGGGTCGATGTCGGGTCCATCGTCAGTGCCGTTGCGCTCGCGCAGTCGCTGCTGCTGGTCACGCTGGGCTACTGGGGTTCGCAGCAGCTGGTGACGACGATCGGCACCTCCGCGCACAAGTCGAACCACGACCGCATCGAAGACAAGGTGCTGGCCTTCCTGGCCAAGGCCGAGTCGGCGGTCGGCGCGATCGGCAGCTCGCCGAGCCTCACGCCCGCGGGCGAGAACGTCGAGCGCACGGCCGAACTCTTGTGGACGCTGCTGCAGCAGTCGCCCGAACTCGACAGCGTCTACGTGGCGAACGTCGAAGGCAAGATGCTGATGGCGCTGCGCTACCCGGTGCCCGCGATCCGCCACATCGCGCGCAGCGCCGACTTCACCACCGAGACCTGGCAGTACAAGCTGCCACTGGGTTCCGAGGCCGACGTGCAGCAGCGCTTTGCCACGCAGCGCGTCGAGGCCTACCGCAGCAACTACAACCCGACGCAGCGCAGCTGGTTCGTGCAGGCGCGCAAGACGCAGGCGCCGGTCTGGACCAGCCCCTATGTGTTCGCTGCCGCGCAGGAGCTGGGCGTGACCTACGCCCTGCCGAGCCAGCGCCGCCAGGCCGAGGGCAGCCCGCAGGCGATGGTGGTGGCGGGCGATGTGTCGCTGGGCCGGCTGTCGGAGTTCGTGCGCCTGTTCAGCCGCAACGGCAACGGCAACAGCGCGCTGCTCAGCGCCGACCACAAGGTGCTCGCGCGCAGCGACATGCCGGGCGTGCTGCACACGCTGGAGGCGCCCACCGGCGCACTCGGCGCGCTGGATGCACAGATGACGGCCGACGGCATCGCCGGCAGCGGCAGCGACAAGGCCTTCGCCTTCAGCCACGAGGGACGACGCTACCTGGTGCAGGCCTCGCGCATCCCCGCCACCGGCTGGCAGTTGGTCAGTTGGGTGCCCGAAGACGTGCTGCTGGGTGGCCTGCGTCGTGCGGTGGCGTGGTCGCTTCTGCTGGCGCTGGTGTTCCTGGGGCTGGCGCTGTACATGTCGCTGAAGCTGTCGAAGCTGGTGACGGCGCCCGTCGAGAACCTCTCGCGCATCGCGCACCGCATCGGCCGGCTCGAACTCGATGACCTGCCGCGCGAGCCCAGCCGTGTGCTCGAGATCCAGCACCTGGACCAGGCGCTCGACGACTCGGCGCGCAGCCTCAAGGCCTTCAGCAAGTTCGTGCCGGTGGACGTGATCAACCAATTGGTCGAACAGGGCCATGCACTCGCGCCCAACGGCTCACCGCGCCAGGTGACGGTGATGTTCACCGACGTGGAAGGCTTCACGTCGATTTCCGAATCGATCGCGGCCGACGTGCTGGTGCGCCAGCTGACCGAGTACTTCAACCTCGCGGCCGATGTGTTCGCGCGCCATGGCGGCGTGATCGACAAGTTCATCGGCGACGGCATCATGGTGCTGTGGGGTGCGCCGGCCGACCTGGAAGACGCCGAGTACAAGGCCTGCCGCGCCGCGCTCGAGCTGCATGCCGAAATGCACGCGCTCAACCGGCAGTGGACCGAACAGGGCCTGCCCGAGTTCCGCACGCACATCGGCATTCACACCGGCGTGGTGGTGGCGGGGGTGCTGGGGTCGAACAACCGGCTGTCGTACACGGCGTTCGGCGACGTGGTGAACGTGGCGAGCCGCATCGAAGGCGCGAACCGCCAGCTGGGCACGCGCATGCTGATTTCAGAAGTCACCTACGCGGCCCTGAAGGGGCGGCTGGCCACGCGGCGCATCGAAGAGCTGGTGGAGCTGCGCGGCCGGCAGACGCGCATGGTGCTGCACGAACTGCTGACCTGATCTGCCAGACCTGACCCGCGCGCGTGTGATGTCGCGCGGGTTGGCGTCGATCAGCGCGAGGGACGTGGCGCCGGGGGCGGCGGCGGCGACGGGGTCACGCGCACCAGCATCAGGTTGGCCGTGGTGCCGTTGCCCTGCGTGAGCACCGAGTACTGCGTGTCGTTGATGAACAGCAACTGCTCGCCACGCGTGATGCGCGCCGCCACGGCATAGCGCATGCGCGGGTCGATGCGTGCGGCGTCGACGCTGAGTTCAAAAGCGAAAGGCGGCTGCTTGCCGTTGGCGGGAATGCGCTGCTCGGCGAGCACGACCGAGGGCGCGTCCATGCGCGACACGTCGAGCAGTTGCACGCGCACTTCGGCCGCGGGGTCGAGTGCGATGCGTTCGCGGTAGGCCACGGTGCCCGTGACGCGCAGCGGTGCAGCGCCCGGTTTGGGCGTGGCCGGCGTATCCGAGGAAGCGCAGGCGCTCAGGACGGAGGCTCCGGCAATCGCGGAGAGCATGAGGAGGCTGGTGCGTCTTTTCATCGCCCCATTATGCGGAGGCACGCTCTGCGGCGAAAGCCACATACCAATCCAGACTGCCGGGGTTTGCCATCGCCTCGCGGTTGACCACCTTCTCGATCGGCTGCCCCAGCAGCAGCTTCTTGATCGGCAGCTCCTGCTTCTTGCCCGACAGCGTGCGCGGAATCTCGGCCACCTGGAAGATGTCGTTGGGCACGAAGCGCGGCGACAGCGAGGTCTTGATCGCGTTGTTGATGCGCGTGCGCATGGCCTCGTCGAGCGCCACGCCGGGGCGCAGCACCACGAACAGCGGCATGTAGCTGTCGCGGCCCAGGTATTCGAGGTCGACCACCATCGAGTCGAGCACCTCGGGCAGGCCCTCGACCGCGCTGTAGATTTCGCTCGTGCCCATGCGCAGGCCCTGGCGGTTGATGGTGGCGTCGCTGCGGCCGTAGATGATGCAGCCGCCGTCGTTGCCGATCTTGATCCAGTCGCCGTGGCGCCACACGCCGGGGTAGGTGTCGAAGTAGCTCGACACATAACGTGCGTTGCCTTCGTCGCCCCAGAAGTACAGCGGCATCGACGGAATGGGCTGCGTGCACACCAGCTCGCCGACCTCGCCGATCACCGGCTGGCCCTGCTCGTTCCAGGCCTCGACCGCGTGGCCGAGTTCGCGGCATTGCATCTGGCCCGGCACTTCGGGCAGCTCGCGGTTGCCGCCGACGAAGGCGCCGCAGAAGTCGGTACCGCCGGAGATGTTGCACCACCACACGCCGGTCGAGCCCGCATCGAGGATCTGCTGCGAGCCCCAGCGCTGCACCTCGTCGGGCAGCGGCGAGCCGGTGCTGCCGAGTGCGCGTACGCGCGACAGATCACCGCAGTCTTTCGCGACGAGCCCCGCCTTCATGCAGTTGGTGAAGTAGGCCGCGCCCGCGCCGAAGAAGGTGACGCGGTGCTTGGCCACGAAGCGCCACAGCACGCCCCAGTCGGGCTTCTCCTTGCTGCCTGCCGGGTTGCCGTCGTAGATGCAGATGGTGGCGCCGAAGGCCAGGCCCGAGAGCTGCGAGTTCCACATCACCCAGCCCGTGGAGCTGTACCAGTGGTAGCGCTCGCCGAGGTTGTTGGCGCCGTAGCTCGCGCCCACGTCGTTGTGCAGGCCGCAGGCGTGCATGGTGAGCAGGATGCCGCCCTGCCCGTGCACGATGGGCTTGGGCAGGCCGGTGGTGCCGCTCGAATAGACGATCCAGATCGGGTGATCGAAGGGCAGCCACTCGGGCTCGAAGGCCGCGACCTCGGCGTCATCGCGCGCAATGGCCTGCTGCCATTCGACGTCGTGCGCCACCGCGTTCGCAGCAAAAGGCGTCTGCACGAGCAGCAGTTTCTGCACGCTCGGCAGCTGGCCGCGCAGCTCCTGCAGCACGGTGCTGCGGTCGAGCGGCTTGCCGCCGTAGTGCACGCCGTCGACCGCGATCAGCAGCGTGGGTTCGATCTGGCGGAAGCGGTCGGCCACGGCGGCCGTGCCCATATCGGGCGCGCACACGCTCCACACCGCGCCGATGCTGGAGCACGCAAGAAACGCCACCATGGTCTCGGGCACGTTCGGCATGTAGGCGGCCACGCGGTCGCCGCGGCGCACGCCGAGCGACTTCAGCGTGAGCGCCACCGCGGCCACCTGCCGGCGCAACTCGGGCCACGACAGCTCGCGCACCTCGCCGCGTTCGTTGTCGCTGACGATGGCGGGCAGGCCGGCCGCATGGGCCGCATCGGCGTGGCGCAGCACCTCGCGCGTGTAGTTGACCTGCGCACCGGGGAACCAGCGCGCACCGGGCATGCGCCGTTCGGCGAGCACCGCGGTGTGCGGCGTGGGCGAGTGCAGGCCGGCGTAGTCCCAGATGCTCTGCCAGAAGGCATCGAGGTCGGTGACGGACCAGCGCCACAGCGCGTCGTAGCTGTCGAAGGCCAGGCCGCGCGTGTCGCGCAGCCAGTTCTGATAAAGACGGATCTGGGGAATATTGGGAGCGGGCATGCCACGAGCGTAGCGCCGCGAACGGTCGTGCTCAATGAGGGTTGACCTCAGGGTTTGTACGTGTGTTCAACATTTTTGTACAGCCGTTCAATACGCCCCATGAACGCTCGCACACCGACGGCCCGCAAACGCAGCACCTCACGCGCCTCAGCCGCCTCCAGCGCCGCGCCCGAGGCCGCGCGACCCGACCGCCGACAGGCGATCCTGCTGGCGGCCGAAAAGCTCTTTGCGCAGCACGGCTACCACGCGGTGACGATCCGCCAGATCGCCGAAGAAGCCGGTGTGCCGCTCGCGCTGGTGGGCTACTACTTCGGCCCGAAGCACGAGCTGTTCCACGCGATCTTCGAACACTGGAGCCACAGCATCGAGGAGCGGCTCGCGCGCCTGGCGGCCGTGACCATCGACCCCGACGACGCGCGCACGCTGCCGCGCATCATCGAAGCCTTCACCGCGCCCGTGCTGGCGCTGCGCGCGAGCACCGAGGGCGAGTACTACGCACTGCTGGTGGCGCGCGAGCTGTACCACGCGACTGAAGAAGCCGACCGCGTGCTGCGCGGCTACTTCGACCCGCTGGCCGAGGCCTACATCGACGCGTTGCATGTGGCGCTGCCGCACGCCACGCGCAGCCAGGTCGCGTGGGGCTACCAGTTCGCGCTCGGCGCGCTGCTGCACCACCTGACCGACAGCCGCATCGAACGGCTCTCGCGCGGCGAGAACACACGCGCCGACCCGGCCGTGGCGCCGATGCTCGTGAACTTCATCGCCGGCGGCCTGCGCGCTGCGCTGCCGAAGCCGAAGGCGACGTCGAAGCTCCCCGCCGCCAAGTCCTCACGCACGAAAAAGACCATCCCCAGGAGACCCCAGCCATGATGAAAAGACGCACCCTGCTGTCGGCGCTCGCGGCCGCATCGGCCACCGCCTCGTTGCCTTCGCGCGCACAGCAGGCGCACCCGAAGATCGTGTTCGGCTACACGGCGGTGACCGACTTCGCCTCGGTCTTCGTGGCAGCCGAAGAGGGCTACTTCAAGAAGCGCAGCCTCGAGGTGGAGCTGAAGTTCATTCCGCTGAACTCCACCATCCCGGCCGCGCTGCAGTCCGACTCGCTGCAGATCGGCGGCCCCACGCCCTCGGTGTTCCTGCAGGCGGTGGACGGCGGGCTCGACCTGGTGCTGGTGGCCGGCGGCGGCCTCACCTCGAAGACGATCACGGGCTTCGGCCTCGTGGCGCGCGCGGGCTCGGGCATCAAGAGCCCGCAGGACTGCGTGGGCAAGAAGATCGGCGTGCCGGGGCTCGGTGCCTTCCTGCACGTAACTTTCCGCGCGTGGCTGAAGGACAGCGGCGTCGACTACCGCAAGGTGAACTTCATCGAGGCCGCATTCCCGCAGCATGCCGACTTGCTGCGCGGCGGCTCGGTCGATGCGGTGGTGTCGGCCGACCCGTTCATGAGCCGCATCACCGAGAGCGGCGCGGGCTACGTGGCCTCGTACTACTCGACCTTCCTGCCCGAGAACAACCAGACCATCGTGCACGCAGCCAAGCGCGAGTGGGTGGCGAAGAACCCCGCCACGGCGCGCGCGTTCCGCGAGGCGCTGGTCGAATCCGCGGCCTTCATGCAGCAGCCGAAGAACGACGCCAAGGTGCGCGCGGCCATCGGCAAGTACATCAAGCTGCCGGCCGAAGTGCTGGCCAAGGTGCAGGTCTCGCCACCCGGCCCGGTCGTCACCGACAAGCAGCTGGGCTACTGGACCGGGCTCATGAAAGAGCAGGACATGCTCAAGACGAGCATCGACGTTGCGAAGCTGATCGCCAAGTGATTTCCGCACCTGCCCCGATCACCACACGCGCCGCGCTTTCTGCGAGCGTTGCGCGTTCGCCGACGAGCTCCACGATGCAAGCCACGCCCTTCCTGCGCTTCGATGGCGTCACCATCCGCTTGGGCGGGCGCGAGATCCTGTCGCCCACGTCGTTCGACGTGGCGCGCGGCGAGTTCGTCTGCATCGTCGGCCCGAGCGGCTGCGGCAAGACCACGCTGCTGCGCGCGGCCAGCGGCCTCGTCACCGCCAGTGCCGGCGAGGTGCGGCGCAAGGGCGTGCCGATGACGGCGCCCTCGCGCGAAGTGGCCTTCGTGTTCCAGGACTACGGCCGCGCGCTGCTGCCGTGGCGCACGGTCGAAGGCAACGTGAGCCTCGCGCTCGAAGCGGCCGGCGTGCCCACGGCCGAGCGCGCATCGCGCATCGCCGACGTGCTCGGCAAGGTCGGGCTTGCGAAGCACGCGCACAAGTTTCCGGTGCAGCTGTCGGGCGGCATGCAGCAGCGCGCGCAGATTGCGCGCTGCCTCGCGCAGAAGCCCGAGCTGATGATGATGGACGAGCCCTTCGGCGCGCTCGACGCGCTCACGCGCCAGAGCCTGCAGGACGAGCTCGCGCGGCTGGTGCGCGACGACGGGCTCACGGTGCTGTTCGTCACGCACGACCTCGAAGAAGCCATCTACCTCGGCGACCGCGTGATCGCACTGCAGGCCAACCCCGGACCGGGACGCCCGAGCCTGGCGCGGATGATCGACGTGAAGATCCCGCGCCCGCGCGACCAGCTGACGACCAAGGAGCATCCGGACTACCTGCAGTTGCGGCGTGAGCTGTTCGCTTTCATCGAGCAGGGCCATGACTGAAGGCCGCCTCTTCCGCTGGCTGCGGCCGTGGGTGTTTCCCGCGCTGCTGGTCGGTGCCTTCGAGTGGTACGCGCGACGCGCCGCAGCGCTGGGCAGCGATGCCCTTGCGCCACCGACCGCGGCGGCCAAGGCCTTCGTCGGCGCGGCGATGGACGGCTCGCTCTGGCAGGCCACGGGCTTCACGCTCGGCACGGCCGCGCTCGGCCTGCTGCTGGGTGCGGTGCTCGGCATTGCGCTCGGGCTGGTGCTCGGGCTTTCGCGCCGAGCGGCGCAACTGGGCTCCGTCTCCATCGAGGTGCTGCGCCCCGTGCCTTCGGTCGCGCTGATCCCGCTCGCGATGCTGGGCTTCGGTTTCGGCGTGCGCATGGAGGTGGCCATCGTCGCCTTCGCCACCTTCTGGCCGTTGCTGGTGCTGGTGCAGTCGGCGGTGCAGCAGATCGAGCCCCGGCTGCTCGAGGTCAGCCGCGTGCTCGGCCTGTCGGCGCGCGAGCGTGCCTTCAAGATCGTGCTGCCGGCCATCGTGCCGCGCCTGTTCGTCGCGCTGCGCCTCGGTGTGGCGGTGGCGCTGGTGGTGGCCGTGACGGTCGAGATCGCCGCGAATCCGCACGGCATGGGCTACGCGATGATGATCGCGCAGCAGAGCTTCGACCCTGCGCTGATGCTCGCGTGGCTCGGCTGGATCGGCGTGGTGGGCTTCGCGGTCAACGCGGGCATGGTGCGGCTGCAATCCTTCGTCGCGCGCCGCATGGGGGTGCAGCCATGAACAACCGCAACGACCGATTCGGTCTGGGGTGGCTGGGCTCGGTGAGCGTGCTGCTCGCACTGATTGCGCTGTGGTGGGTGGCGAGCAACGCAGGCTGGGTCAGCCGCGTGTTTTTGCCGACGCCGCAGGCCACCTTCGCGAGCCTGCTCGAAGGGCTCAACCTCTCTGCGGGCAACGATGGCAACGGCGAACTGCTCGCCTTCACGCAGGCCACGGTGGGCCGCATGGTCGAAGGCTGGCTGCTCGCCTCGCTCTTCGGCGTGCTGCTGGGCGCGGCCATCGGCGTGTCGCCCGCAGTGCGCGCGTGGGTGCAGCCGACGCTGGAGTTTATCCGCCCGCTGCCCGCCTCGGCGCTGCTGCCGCTGGCCATTTCGATCTTCGGGCTGAACCCCGGCATGGTGCTGTTCGTGGTCGCCTTCGGCGCGATGTGGCCGGTGCTGCTGGCCACGGTGCACGGCTTCGCGGCCGTGGAGCCGCGCCTGTCGGAAGTGGCGCGCTGCCTGCAGATGTCGCGCGCCGCGTACATCTGGAAGATGGGCCTGCCCAACGCCATGCCCGACATCCTGGCCGGCATGCGGCTGGCGCTGACCATCGCGCTGATCGTCGCGGTGGTGGGCGAAATGATCGCCTCGCAAAGCGGCCTGGGCCAGGCCATTCTGCTGGCGGCACGCGCCTTCCGCGCCAGTGATTTGTTCGCCGGCATCGTGCTGCTCGGGCTCATCGGCTTCGTGAGCAATGCGCTGCTGGCCTTTGCCGAGAAGCGGCTGTTGCGTTGGCAGCAGCCCTGATCAATTCCATCAAATCCAACACCCCACAAGGAGCCTCGCCATGCCACGCAAGTTTGTCGACCTGTCGATCTTTCTCGAAAACGACGTGCTGTCCGATCCGCCGGCCTTCGCGCCGAAGATCCAGTACTTCACGCACGACAACACCTTCGAACAGATCGAGCCCTTCTTTCCCGGCCTGAAGAAAGAAGACCTGCCCGACGGCGAAGGCTGGGCCGTGGAGCTGGTGCAGCTGTCCACGCACAACGGCACGCACCTCGATGCGCCGTACCACTTCCACTCGACGATGGACAAGGCGCTGGGCGAGAAGAAGCCCGCCATCGCCATCCATGACGTGCCGCTCGAATGGTGCTTCCAGCCCGGCGTGAAGCTCGACTTTCGCCACTTCGCCGACGGCTACGTGGTCACGGCCGCCGACGTCGAGGCCGAGCTCAAGCGCATCGGCCACACGCTGAGCCCGCTGGAGATCGTGGTGGTCAACACGCGCGCCGGCTCGCGCTACGGCAACCCCGACTACGTGTCGGCCGGCGCGGGCATGGGCTACGAAGCGACGATGTACCTGCTGGAGCGCGGCGTGCGCCTCACGGGCACCGATGCGTGGAGCTGGGACGCGCCGTTCGTGCACACCGCGAAGAAGTACGGCGAGACGCAGGACGCCTCGCTGATCTGGGAAGGCCACAAGGCCGGGCGCGACATCGGCTATTGCCACATCGAAAAGCTGCACAACCTCGAGGTGCTGCCGCCCACGGGCTTCTTCATCAGCTGCTTCCCGCACAAGATCCGCGGCGCCTCGGCGGGCTGGACGCGCGCGGTCGCGATCTTCGACGACGCGCTGATGGCGTCGGTGTGATGAACATGATCGAACTCAACCACACGCACGACGTCGGCGCCCGCAGCTGGGTCGCATCGGCCAACGTCGCGGGCAGCGACTTTCCGATCCAGAACCTGCCGTATGCGATGTTCCGTCGCACGGGCCGCCCCGAGCCGTTTCGCGGTGGCGTGGCCATCGGCGACCAGGTGCTCGACCTCGCAGCGCTGGCCGCCGGATCGCATGTCGACGGCCTCGCGCTCGATGCGGCGCGCGCCGCCGCCCTGCCCGCGCTCAACGATTTCTTCGCGCTCGGCCCCTCCGCCTGGCAGGCGCTGCGCCATGCGGTCTTCGCGTTGTTGCGCAGCGACGCACCGCCTGCGACCGTGGACGATCTGCGCGGCTTCCTCGTGCCGCAGACCGAGGTCGAATACACCGTACCCGCGCGCATCGGCGACTACACCGACTTCTACACCTCGATCGACCACGCGCTGAACATCAGCCGCCTGATGAACCCCGACGGCGACGTCACGCCCAACTTCCGCTGGGTGCCGACGGCGTACCACGGGCGCGTGTCGACCATCGGCGTGAGCGGCCAGCGCTTTCACCGGCCGATGGGCCAGGCCATGGCGCCCGGCGCGAAGGCCCCGACCTACCAGGCCTGCGCGCGGCTCGACTACGAGCTGGAACTGGGCGTGTGGATCGGCCAGGGCAATGCGCAGGGCGAGGCGATTCCGCTCGAACGCGCGGAGGAACACATCTTCGGCCTCTGCCTGCTCAACGACTGGTCGGCGCGCGATATCCAGTTCTGGGAAATGGCGCCGCTCGGGCCCTTCCTTGCGAAGAACTTCGCCACCACGATCTCGCCGTGGATCGTGACGATGGAAGCGCTCGCGCCCTACCGCCAGGCGTGGACTCGGCCCGAGAACGACCCGCAACCGCTGGCGTACCTGGAAGCCAGCGCGAACCGCGAAGGCGGCGCGCTCGACATCCGGCTCGAGGTGTGGCTCGAAAGCGAGCAGGCGCGCGAGCAGAAGACCGGGCCGTCGCGCCTGTCGGGCACGAGCTTCCGGCACCAGTACTGGAGCATTGCGCAGATGGTGGCGCACCACACGGTGGGCGGCTGCAGCCTGAACCCCGGCGACCTGTTCGGCAGCGGCACCATCTCGGGCCCCGGCGAAGGCGAGGCCGGCGCGATCATCGAACTGACCCGCGCGGCCCAAACCCCGGTGGCGCTGGCCAACGGCGAAACGCGCGGATTCCTGGAAGACGGGGATGCGGTGTTGCTGCGCGGCTGGTGCGAGAAGCCCGGCCATGCGCGCATCGGTTTCGGCGAAAGCCGGGGGACCGTGCTGCCGGCCCGGGGATAAAGGCGGCGCGCCAATGAAAAAGGCCACCTGGTGAGGTGGCCTTTTTCATGCGATTTGGAGCGGGAAAAGAGTCTCGAACTCTCGACCTCAACCTTGGCAAGGTTGCGCTCTACCAACTGAGCTATTCCCGCGTGAGCCTCAGATTATAGGGTGGTTTGAGGTGGTTTGCCACCTTCCCCAGAAAAAATTTGAAATCAGGCCCCGAACACCAGCGCGCGGTGCATCGACACCCCGGCGAACAGCCCGTCGGCCGAGGCCAGCGTGGCGTTGGAAAAAGCCATCGCCACATCGCCCGCCGCGTACACGCCGGGCACCGTGGTCGTCTTCATCGCATCGACGCGCAGCACCGGGCCCGTGGGGCCGTCGTCGAACGCGCAGCCCAGCTGTTCGGCCAGCGGACTGGTCGGCCGCGTGTGCGGCGCCACGAACAGCGCCTCGATCGGCACGCGCCGCCCGTCGTCCAGGCGCACGGCCGCCAGGTCCGTCCCCTGCCCTTCGAGGCCGGCGATGCGCCCGGGCTCGAGCGTCACGCCGCGCGATTGCAGCCGGGCACGCGCCTCGGCATCCGGCCCTTCAGCGCCATTCAGGAAGAGCGTGGTCGGGCCCCACTCGGCGATCAGCAGCGCGTGGTCCGGCGGGTGCGCGCTGTGAAAGAGCACGCCCAGCGAGCGATCGCCGAACTCGTAGCCGTGACAATAAGGACAGTGCAGCACGCTCTTGCCCCAGCGCTCGCCGAGGCCCGGAATGTCGGGCAGGCCGTCCTGCACGCCGAAGGCCAGCAACAGCTTGTGCGTCGAGAGGCGTTCCCCGTTGTTCAACGAGACGATGAAGCCCTCGTCGCCATCGGCCGTTGCCGCAGTCACCGTGCCTTCGACGAAAGTGACGGACGGATAGGCGAGCAGCTTGTCGCGCGCATCGGCAATCATCTGCAGCGGCGGCATGCCGTCCTGCCCGAAGAAGCCGTGCGAGGCGGCGGCGAAGCGATTCCGCGGCGCGCCCGCGTCGACCACGCAGACCTTCCTGCGTGCGCGCGCCAATTGCATGGCGGCGGAAAGGCCGGCAAAGCTGCCGCCCACGATGAGTGCGTCATGGCGCATGTGCGATGTCCTTCAGGGTGAAGCCGCCGCCCGTCATGCGGCGATGAAAGTCCTTGGAAAGATCGGCCAGCGTGATGCCGTTGAGCCGCCGCAGCAGCAGCGCCTCGGCTTCCTGGCAGGCGCCGTCGAGCGCCGCGTTCACCGCCTGCTCGACGATGCAGCCCGGGCTCTCGGTGCGGTTGCCCATGGCCAGCAGCGCGGGCGCGCCGACGGCGTTGTGGATGTCGCCCAGCGTCACCGAACCCAATGAGCACGACAGCACCCAGCCGCCGCCATGCCCCTTCGCCGAACTGACGAAGCCGGCCTGCCGCAAGCCCGCCATGAGCCGGCGCACGACCACGGGGTTGGTCTGCATCGCCGCGGCGAGCGCCTCGGAAGTAATGGGTGCGTCCAGCTCGGCCATGTGCAGCAGCACGTGGAGCACGCCGGAAAGCTTGCTGTCTCGTTTCATGCAACATTATGAGTTGCATGTCTTCGATGCCACGGCGTACCGCGCCCAGAAACCCCGGATCGGGCGGGGATTTGCGAACGCCGCCCTAACGCACGAGCCCCTCATTTCGCCGACGGCCGATTCCCACAGCGTCGAGCGAACGCGCCGCACATGGCGACAACCTGCCGGCCCGTCATGGTTGCCCCCGAATCGATCGAACCCCGGTCGGTTCTGCAAACCGTGACTCAGCAACGAAAGGAACTGTCACTCATGACTACACATGCAACCAACCGCATCTTCATCGGCGCCATGCTGGCGGGCCTCCTGGCCCTCGGCGGGACGGCCCAGGCGCAAGGCGTCGGGGTCGGCGTGGGGGTCAACGCCGATGTGAAGGCTTCGGGCAGCACCGGCGCGACGCAAGGCGGCGCAGCCGGCGCACGCTCGCAGACCGGCGCATCGGCCGATGCCAACGCGGACACCTCCACCTCCGGTGCGACCGGCGGCGTGGGCAATGCCGTCGGTGGCGTGCTCGGCACGGCCACGGGTGCGGTCGGCGGTGCCACCGGCGCTGTCGGCGGCGCAACGCAGGCCGTCGGCGGGGTGACCAACACCGTGGGCAGCACCGTGAACAGCGCGACCGGTGCCGCGGGCGCGGTCGGCGGCGCGGTGAAACCCGCCACGGCCGGCGCCAAGGCGAGCGGCAAGGCCCAGGGCTCGGGCGCGGTCGACCTGCACAAGAAGTAAGCAGGTCCAGGCTGCAGCGGCCGGACGCGGCGGCTGCAGCGCATCGCTCCGAAAGAAATCAAGCCCGCAACGCTCTGTGCGTTGCGGGCTTGTGTCGTTCAGAGCCCGGGTGCGGGCAGCTTGAAAAGGCTGGTGACTTCGGTGTCGAGCACCACCAGCGCGCGCTGGTTGAACAGCCGCCAGCGCCAGCGCAGGATGCCGAGCGTGGGGCGCTTCTCGGAGCGGCGCACCTCGATCACGTCGGCCACGAGCCGCAGCGCATCGCCGGGTCGCACCGGGTTCGGCCAGCGCACGTGCTCGAGTCCGGGCGACGCGAACGATTCGGAGTCGGCCAGCGCGGCCTCGACCACCAGCCGCATCGCGATCGAGCAGGTGTGCCAGCCACTGGCGATCAGGCCGCCGAAAGGGCTTTCGGCCGCGGCTTCGGGATCGGTGTGGAACCACTGCGGGTCGTAGGCCCGCGCGAACTGCAGCAGCTCGGCTTCGGTGAGCACATAAGGCCCGGCCTCGATGACCTGGCCTGCATGGAAGTCGGCGAACAGCATTCGCCGCAGCTTAGTACGTTTCGAGGTGGAGTCGGCCTTCGCGCTTCAAGCCAGCACCGACGGTGTCCCAGTCGAGCCCCGCTTCTTTCGCCACGTCGCGCAGTGCGAGCACCACGCCCTCTTCCATGCTCTTCAGGCCGCACACATAGAAGTGGCTTGCGCCGTCTTTCAGCAGCGCGGCCAGGTCGGCGGCGCGTTCGCGCATCAGGTCCTGCACGTAGCGCTTGGGTTGCCCCGCCGTGCGCGAGAACGCGAAGTTGATGTCGATGAAGTCCTTGGGCAGCGACTGCAGCGGGCCGAAGTACGGCAGCTCCTGCTGCGTGCGCGCGCCGAAGAACAGCATGAGCTTGCCGCCTTCGAACTTGCCGCTCTTGCGCAGGCGCCGGCGCCATTCGGTCATGGCGCGCATGGGCGCGCTGCCGGTGCCGGTGCAGATCATCACGATGTGCGACTTGGGGTGGTTCGGCATCAGGAACGACGAACCGAAGGGGCCCACCACCTGCACCGTGTCGCCCACCTTGAGGTCGCACACATAGTTGGAGCACACGCCGCGCACCGGGTCGCCTTCGTGGTCTTCGGTGACGCGCTTCACGGTGAGCGAAACGTTGTTGTAGCCGGGCCGCTCGCCGTTGCGCGGGCTGGCCACCGAGTACTGGCGCGCATGGTGGCGCTTGCCGATGGCATCGACGCCGGGCGGCACGATGCCGATCGACTGGCCTTCGAGCACCGGGAACGGCACCACGCCGAAGTCGAGCACGACGTGGTGCGTCTCGCTGTCGAAGCCGGCTTCGGTGCAGTTGAAGTTGCCCACCACGGTGGCGGTGGTCGGCGTCTTCGGCGGGAACAGGTTGGTGTACGCGTGCGCGGCCGACCAGGGCGGCACGCTGGCACCGTACTGCGCGGAGTTGAAGACCGGCTCGGTGGCTTCGGCCGCAGCCTGGGCCTGCGTCTGCGCGGGCGCTTCTGCAGCCTCGGCGGAAGCACCGGACACGCCGGCGGCTTCGAGTTCTTCGGGCGAGAGTTCTGCGGGGAGCTCTTCCCACGTGAGCTGCTCTTCGATGGTGTACGCACGCACCAAAGGCATGGTGCGCCAGTTGTCGATCGAGCCCGTGGGGCACGGCGAGATGCAGGCCATGCAGCCATTGCAGACGTCCGCACGAACAACGTAGTTGTTGTCGTCGTGCGTGATCGCGTTCACGGGGCAGGTCGCCTCGCAGGTGTTGCAGCGGATGCAGATCTCGGGGTCGATCAGGTGCTGCTTGATGACCCCGGCTTCAACGACCATGTCCATGTTTTTTCTCCTTTCCCTCGCCCCTTGGGGAGAGGGTCAGGGTGAGGGGGCGGCTGCTTATCGTGGGGACGCCGCCTACCCTCACCCCTGCCCTCTCCCCAAGGGGAGAGGGAGTAAACCCCAAATCAACCGAAACGCACGTACTCGAAATCCACCGGCTGGCGGTTGATGCCCATCACCGGCGGTGCGATCCAGCCGGCGAACTTGCCCGGCTCGATGACGCGGCCCATCAACGATGCCACGAAAGCGAAGTCTTCGGAACTCGGCAGCCATTCGTCGCGCTTGGCGGCCCATTCGACCTCGCTCACCACGCGGCCTTCGGGCGACATCTTGATGCCGGCGAGTGCGCCGATCTGGCGGTTGAAGGCCTTGTGCGGCACCGACAGTCGCGTCGGGATGCCGGCCTTCTCGAGCACCTTGTTCCAGCGGCCGACGCCGGACACCGAATCCTTGATGAAGTCGTCGCGCAGCACTTCGTTCAGCGCGTTGAGCATCGGCACGTCCTTCTCGACGAGCTGGCCCTCCTTCACTTCGAGCACCTTGTAGGTCTGGCCCTTGAGCACGTGGTCGTCGTCGCGCTTGCCTTCTTCGTAGCGGCCCTTCAGGCCCGAGCTGTAGAAGATGGCGGCGTTGCTCGACTGGTCGGCGCCGAACAGGTCGATGGTCACCGAGTAGTGGAAGTTCAGGTAGCGCTGGATGGTGCCCAGGTCGATGCAGCCGGCGGCGCGGATCTTCTGCGCGTCGTCGGTCTTCAGCTCGTTCATCACCTGCGCGGTGCGCGCAATGACGCGCGACACGCCGCTCTCGCCCACGAACATGTGGTGCGCTTCTTCGGTCAGCATGAACTTCGTGGTGCGCGCCAGCGGATCGAACGCGCTCTCGGCCAGCGCGGCCAGCTGGAACTTGCCGTCGCGGTCGGTGAAGTACGTGAACATGAAGAACGCGAGCCAGTCGGGCGTCTTCTCGTTGAAGGCGCCCAGGATGCGCGGGTTGTTCGCGTCGCCCGAGGTGCGCTGCAGCAGTGCATCGGCTTCTTCGCGGCCGTCGCGGCCGAAGTGCTTCTGCAGCAGGTAGACCATGGCCCACAGGTGGCGGCCTTCTTCGACGTTGATCTGGAACAGGTTGCGCAGGTCGTACATCGACGGCGCCGTCAGGCCCAGGTGGCGCTGCTGCTCGACCGACGCGGGCTCGGTGTCGCCCTGCGTGACGATGATGCGGCGCAGGTTGGCGCGGTGTTCGCCGGGCACGTCCTGCCAGACCTTCTCGCCCTTGTGGTCGCCGAAGTGCACTTCGCGGTTGGCGTCGCCCGGGTTCAGGAAGATGCCCCAGCGGTAGTCGCGCATCTTCACGTGGCCGAACTGCGCCCAGCCTTGCGGGTCGACGCTCACGGCCGTGCGCAGGTACACGTCGTGGTTGGTCGAGCCTTCGGGGCCCACGTCGTCCCACCAGTTGATGAAGTTGGGTTGCCAGCCTTCGAGCGCGCGCTGCAGCGTGCGGTCTTCGCCGAGGTTGACGTTGTTGGGGATCTTCTCGCTGTAGTTGATCGTGCTCATCGTTGTTCCTTGGGTTGTGCGGACTGCTGGGTGCTCAAACGCGGTTCAGATCGAAGCCGGCCTTCTGGCCGGTGCCGTAGACCTTCAGCGCGCCCTTTTCGCCGACGGCGTTGGGGCGGTTGAAAATCCAGTTCTGCCAGGCCGTGAGGCGGCCGAAGATGCGGGTGGCCATGTTCTCCTTGCTCGCGAAGCGCAGGTTGGCTTCGAGGCCGGTGAGTGCGTCAGGCGACATGGCGGCGCGCTCTTCGATGGCGATGCGGATCTCGTCGTCCCAGTCGATGTCGTCGGGCGCGGCGGTCACGAGGCCGAGCTTCATGGCCTCGTCGGCGTCGAGCGCCTGGCCGGCGGCAGCGCGCGCAGCTTCGAGCGGTGCGGCCTCTTCATAGAAGCGGCGCTGCAGGCGGCTCTGGTCGTTCACCATCGGGAAGAAGCCGAAGTTGAATTCGTTGAGCGTGAGCTTCGGTGCGCGCGCGGCGTCGTCGGGCAGCGCGAGCATGTAGGTGCGATCGGCCGCGAAGGCCAGCTCGGCCAGCGTGCCGGCAAAGCACGAGCCGGCCTCGACCAGCGCGAACAGGCTGCGCGACGACACATCGAGGCGCGCCAGCGTGCGGCGCAGGCCGCCGATGGTTTCGCGCACCAGCCAGTGGTCCTTGTTGGCGAACATCACGGCATCCGATGCGAGCACGGCGGCGGCGTCGCCTTCGGTCTTGAGCAGCCAGGTGCCGATGTCGAGTTCGTTGGTGCGCAGGTTGAGGATGGCGTCGTCGAGCTCACGGCACACGGCCAGCGGCCACCAGGCGGCGCCCGCGGCTTCAATGGCGGCGACGTCGGCCGGCTGCGCGCCGGTGGGCGCCTTCACGGTGATCGTCGCGGTGCGCTTGCTGCGGTCGATCTGCACGTTGACGTGGGCATACGCGATGCCGTCGGCGCTGTCGGTGCGCTCAACGCGGCTCAGGGCCACGCCCTTGCCGCCGGCGGGGCGGTCGCTGCCGGCGGCGAGTTGTGCGGCGCGTTCCTGCACGGCGGCGGGAAACTGCGCGGGCTTGGCCACGGCATCGACGAGGCGCCAGTCGACCGCGCGCTGGCCGCGCACGCCTTCGACGCTGGTGCAGAAGATGTCGGCGAGGTCGTGGCGCACGTGGCGCTTGTCGGTCACGCGGGTCAGGCCGCCGGTGCCGGGCAGCACGCCGAGCAGGGGCACTTCGGGCAGCGAGACCGACGAGGAGCGGTCGTCCACCAGCAAAATTTCGTCGCAGGCCAGTGCCAGTTCGTAGCCGCCGCCGGCGCAGGCGCCGTTCACGGCCGCGAGGAACTTCAGGCCCGAATACTTCGAGGTGTCTTCCATGCCGTTGCGCGTCTCGTTGGTGAACTTGCAGAAGTTCACCTTCCAGGCGTGGCTCGAAACGCCCAGCATGAAGATGTTGGCGCCCGAGCAGAAGATGCGGTCCTTGCCGCTGGTGACGATCACGCTGCGCACTTCAGGATGCTCGAAGCGGATGCGGTTGAGCGCGTCGTTCAGCTCGATGTCCACGCCCAGGTCGTAGCTGTTGAGCTTGAGCTTGTAGCCGGGGCGAATGCCGCCGTCTTCCGCGATGTCGAGCGTGAGGCGCGCAATGGCGCCGTCGAAGCTCAGCGACCAGTGGCGGTACTGAGCAGGTTCGATGCGGTAGTCGACGCGCTGGGGCGCCTGGAGCGTGGTGTCGGTCATGCGGAAGTCTCCTGTGGGGCTGTGTTCAGAAAACCGTGAACAGGAATAATAATGCACTTCCTTGTTCCGATGACATGCATCATGCTGCATGCAAACAGGCAAGTCAATGCCTGTTGTGCTTTTTTTCAGATTGCGGAGGCCTAGACCAGGCCTATGGATTGGCGGGCGACCGTGCGCAGCGCCTGGAAGCTCTGCTGGAGCGTCTTACCACTCGTGTCCACCGACAGGTCCGCCTTCGAATAGAACGCGGCGCGCCCGTTCAGGATGCGCCGCAGGTCTTCCATGGCTTCCTTGCTGGCGGCCATCGGGCGGGTGTCGCCCTGCGCGGCCACGCGGCCCATGTGCTCCTCGGGCGCGGCCTGCAGCCACACGGTGGTGCAGTGGGCGAGCAGCTCGTTGAAGGTGGCCGGGTCGGACACGATGCCGCCGGGCGTGGCAATGACCACCTCGCTGTAGATCTGCACCGCTTCTTCGAGCGCGCGGCGCTCGTAGCGGCGGTAGGCGTTGGTGCCGTACAGGTCGTGGATTTCGCGCACGCTGCAGCCGGCGAGCTTCTCGATCTCGCGGCTCAGTTCGATGAACGGAATCTCGAGGTCTTCGGCCAGCATCTGGCCCAGCGTCGACTTGCCCGCGCCGCGCAGCCCCACCAGCGCGATGCGCCGGTGCCGCGCCGGATCGACCGAGGCCGTGCCCAGCATCTCGCCGAGTGCCACGCGCACGCGGCGCAGGTCGGCCTCGCTGCGGTGCTCGAGCAGTTCGCGAATCAGCAGCCACTCGGGCGAGCTGGTCGTCACGTCGCCCACCAGCTCGGCCAGCGAGCAGTGCAGCGCCCCGGCCACCTGTTGCAGCACCAGGATCGATGCGTTGCCGATGCCGTATTCCAGGTTCGCCAGGTGGCGCTCCGAGACGTCGGCCGACAAAGCCACCGCCTTGCGCGTGAGGCCGCGCTGCGCGCGCAGATTGCGCACGCGGTCGCCCAGTGCCGCCAGCAGTGGGTTCTTGGCCTCCCCGGCCACGGCGGCGCCGTGGTTGCCGGTGCCGCCCTCGGGCGCGGTGGCCAGCACCGCGTCTACATGCTCGTTCATGCCATTCCTCGTTCTTCGCCGGGATTGTGCGCGCTCAGGGTAAACACCATAGATGCACTATATTGCTTGACACCTGTTGTCTCGCTGCTTATTGTTCGATCACACGCAAGATACTGCACGCGCAGCCTTCCTGCAAGAAGTCGATAGTTCATCCGTTCGAGGCCCACGATGTCCGACACCTCCACGCCCGCCACCGGCAAGGCGGCATTTCACCAGCTGATCGCCGGCCTGACCGCCGAGATCGCCGGCCAGCCGCTCGACGACACGCTCGACCAGTGGCTCAACACCACCCACGGCGCCGGCAGCGACCGCTTTGCGCAACTGCGCCAGGCCTGCATCGGCGGCGTCGCCGAAGGCTGGCTGTGCGACCGCGAAGGTGGCGGCATCAAATACGGCCGCGTCTTCAAGGCCGAAGACGCGCTGCATCGCTTCTCGGTCGACGTGGTCGACATGCAGGACCTCGCCGGCCCGCACCACACGCACCCGAACGGCGAGATCGACCTGATCATGCCGCTCGACGACACCCCCGCCGCCACCTTCGACGGACGGCCCGCGGGCTGGTGCGTCTACGGGCCCGGCACCGCACACCGCCCGACCGTGGCCCAAGGCCGCGCGCTGGTTCTCTATCTCCTGCCCGAAGGGCAGATCAAGTTCACCCCATGACCGACCTTCTCGCCAACCACGTCGCCGGCCGCTGGCAAAGCGGCACGGGCGCCGGCACGCCCCTGTTCGACCCGGTGCTCGGCACCGAACTCGCACGCGTCGACGCCACCGGCCTCGACCTGCCCGAAGCTTTCAGCTTCGCCCGCGCACAGGGCGGCCGCGCGCTGCGCGCCCTCACCTACCGCCAACGCGCCGGCCTGCTCGCCGCCATCGTGAAGGTGCTGCAGGCGAACCGCGACGCGTACTACGAGATCGCCACCGCGAACTGCGGCACGGTGAAGAACGACTCGGCCGTCGACATCGACGGCGCGATCTTCACGCTCGGCCAGTACGCCAAGTGGGGCGATGCGCTCGGCGACGTGCGCGCGCTGCGCGACGGCGACGCCGTGAAGCTCGGCAAGGAGCCCGTGTTCCAGTCGCAGCACCTGCAGGTGCCGACGCACGGCGTGGCGCTGTTCATCAACGCCTTCAACTTCCCCTCGTGGGGCCTGTGGGAAAAGGCCGCGCCCGCGCTGCTGTCGGGCGTGCCCGTGATCGTGAAGCCCGCCACGGCCACCGCCTGGCTCACGCAGCGCATGGTGAAGGACGTCGTCGATGCGGGCGTGCTCCCGGCCGGCGCGCTGTCGGTCATCTGCGGCAGCTCGGCCGGCCTGATGGACCAGTTGCAGCCCTTCGACGTGGTCTCGTTCACCGGCTCGGCCGAGACGGCCGCCCTCATCCGTTCGCACCCGGCCGTGGCCGAGCGTTCGGTGCGCGTGAACATCGAGGCCGACAGCCTCAACAGCGCCCTGCTGCTGCCCGGCGCCGCGCCCGGCAGCGAGGCCTTCCACCTGCTCGTGCGCGAAGTGGTGCGCGAGATGACGGTCAAGTCGGGCCAGAAATGCACCGCCATCCGCCGCATCCTGGTGCCGGCCGAGGTGTACGACGCCGCTGCCGAAGCCATCGGCGCCAAGCTCGCGGGCGTGACCGTCGGCAACCCGCGCAACGAGAACGTGCGCATGGGTTCGCTCGTGAGCCGCGCACAACTGAACGCGGTGCGCGACGGCCTCGACGCACTGGCCACGCAAACCACCGTGCTGCACGACAGCAGCAACAAGCCCCTCATCGACGCCGACCCCGCCGTGGCCGCCTGCATCGGCCCCGTGCTGCTGGGCGCGCGCGACGCCGATGCGGCGCAGCGCGTGCACGACGTGGAAGTGTTCGGCCCGGTCGCCACGCTGCTGCCCTACAACGACCTCGCGCACGGCATCGCGCTCGCGCACCGTGGCCAGGGCTCGCTCGTCACCTCGCTGTACGGCAGCGACGATGCCGCGCTGGCACAGGCCGCGCTGTCGGTCGCGCCGAGCCACGGCCGCGTGCATGTCATCACGCCCGAGGTGGCGCAAGCCCACACCGGCCACGGCAACGTGATGCCGATGTCGATGCACGGCGGCCCCGGCCGCGCAGGCGGTGGCGCCGAACTGGGCGGCCTGCGCGCGCTCGATTTCTATCACCGCAAGAGCGCGGTGCAGGCGAGCCCCGGCGTGCTCGCCGCCCTCGGCCTCTAGCCCCCGCACAGGCCCCAAGGAGACACACGATGAGCAGCCTGCCCGCACGATTCAACTTTGCCGAACACCTGTTCGCCCTCAACCGCAGCCGCGCCGAACGCACCGCCTACATCGACGACCGCGGCACGCTGGGCTACGGCCAGCTCGAAGACCGCGCGCGCCGCCTGGCCGCCGCGCTGAAAGCCGCGGGCATCCGCCGCGAAGAGCGCGTGCTGCTGCTCATGCTCGACGGCAACGACTGGCCCGTGAGCTTTCTGGGCTGCCTCTGCGCGGGCATCGTGCCCGTGGCCGTGAACACGCTGCTCACGCCCGACGACTACGCCTACATGCTCGACCACAGCCGCGCGCAGGCGGTGCTGGTGTCGGGCGCGCTGCTGCCGACCTTGCAGGATGCGATGGCGCGCGGCGGCCATGAAGTGCAGACGCTGTTCGTGTCGCAACCGACGGGCGCATTGCCCGAGGGCGCGCAAGAGTTCGAAGCCGCACTCGCCGCCGTCGAGCCCCTGCCCGCACCGGCACCCACCGCTTCGGACGACCCGGGCTTCTGGCTCTACTCCTCCGGCTCCACCGGCAAGCCCAAGGGCACGGTGCACACGCACGCCAACCTGTGGTGGACCGCCGAGCTCTACGGCAAGCCCGTGCTCGGCCTCACCGAAGACGACGTGTGCTTCTCGGCCGCCAAGATGTACTTCGCGTACGGCCTGGGCAATGCGCTGACCTTCCCGTTGTCGGTCGGCGCCACCGTCGTGCTGATGGCCGAACGCCCCACGCCCGATGCCACCTTCCGTCGTTGGACCGAACACCAGCCGACCGTGTTCTTCGGCGCACCTACAGGCTTCGCGGGCATGCTCGCCTCACCCAAGCTGCCCGCACGCGATGCGGTCGCGCTGCGCATGTGTTCGTCGGCCGGCGAGGCACTGCCGGGTGAGATCGCGCAGCGCTTCAAGGCGCACTTCGGCTGCGAAATCATCGACGGCATCGGCTCCACGGAGATGCTGCACATCTTCATCTCGAACCGCCCCGGCGACGTGCGCTACGGCACCACGGGCAAGCCGGTGGACGGCTACGAGGTCGAGCTGCGCGGCGAGGACGGCCGCCCCGTGCCCGACGGCGAGGTGGGCGACCTGTACATCTGCGGCCCGAGCTCGGCGCTCATGTACTGGTGCAACCGCGAGAAGTCGCGCGACACCTTCCAGGGCGGCTGGACCAAGAGCGGCGATAAGTACACGCGCGACGCCGACGGCTACTTCACGTACGCGGGCCGCAGCGACGACATGCTCAAGGTCAGCGGCATCTACGTGTCGCCGTTCGAGGTCGAGGCCACGCTGATGCAGCATCCGGCCGTGCTCGAGGCTGCGGTGATCGGGAAGGACGACGCCGACGGGCTCACGAAGACCAAGGCATTTGTGGTGCTGAAGGACGGCGCTGCGGTGACTGAGGACGAACTCAAGGCGTTCGTGAAGGAGCGGTTGGCGCCTTACAAGTACCCGCGGTTTCTGGAGTTCGTGAGCGAGTTGCCGAAGACGGCGACGGGAAAGATTCAGCGGTTCCGGCTGCGCGAACGCGAGAAGCAGGCGTGAACATGCGCACGAGGTTCCCGCGTTGTCCCCTCTCCCTCTGGGAGAGGGTCAGGGTGAGGGCATCGGCCTTCGCACACGCACAGCCTTCGCGAGCGCCGCTGGCCCTCACCCCCACTCTCTCCCAGAGGGCGAGGGAGCAACAGCCAGAGGCCATGCAATGAGCACCACCTTCGCCACCATCGACTGGCGCGGCCGCCCCATCCGCATCGAGTGCCAATGGATCGCCCCCGAACGCGGCGCCGATACCCCGCTCATCGTGTTCCTGCACGAAGGCCTCGGCTCCCTCGCCATGTGGAAGGACTTCCCCGCGCAAGTCTGCGAAGCCGCCGGTGCACGCGGCCTCGTGTTCTCGCGCCCCGGCTACGGCCGCTCCACGCCGCGCGCCGAAGACGAGATCTGGGACGTCGACTTCATGCACCGCCAGGCGCACGAGGTGCTGCCCGCGCTGTTCGCCGCACTGAAGCTCGGCGACGAAAAGCCCTGGCTCTTCGGCCACAGCGACGGCGGTTCGATCTCTCTGCTGTATGCCGCACGCTTCCCCGACAAGGTCGCAGGCCTCGTGGTGCTCGCGCCGCACCTCTTCGTGGAAGACAAGACCGTCGCGAACATCGAGATCGCGCGCACCGCGTACCGCACGACCGACCTGCCCGCCAGGCTCGGCCGCTACCACGACAGCACGGACTCGGCCTTCTGGGGCTGGAACCGCATCTGGCTGCACCCGCCCTTCCGCGACTGGAACATCGAGGCCGAGCTAGCCACCATCCGCTGCCCCGTGCTTGCGGTGCAGGGCATCGACGACGAGTACGGCACGCTCGCGCAGATCCGCGACATCGCACCGCGCGTGGCAGGGAAATGCGAGCTGCTCGAAATCCCTGAATGCGGGCATTCCCCGCATCGCGATCAGCCGGATCGTGTCATCGTCGCGACCGCTTCTTTCATCACCAACAACAGGAGACAGACACCATGACGAACCTTCGCACCGCGCGCCTGGCGCTCACGGCCATCGCCTTCGCCGCACTGGCCACCGCCGCCGGCGCACAGGGCACGGGCAAGCTCAAGGTCGGCCTGATGCTGCCCTACAGCGGCACCTACACCGCCCTGGGCGTGGCCATTGAAAACGGCTTCAAGCTCTACGTGGAACAGCAGGGCGGCAAGCTCGCGGGCCGCGAGATCGAATACTTCAAGGTCGACGACGAGTCCGACCCCGCCAAGGCCACCGACAACGTCAACAAGCTCATCAAGCGCGACAACGTCGACGTGATCGTCGGCACCGTGCACTCGGGCGTGGCGATGGCCATGGCCAAGGCCGCCAAGGAAAGCGGCACCGTGCTCATCGTGCCGAACGCCGGCGCCGACGCGGTGACGGGCCCCATGTGCGCGCCCAACATCTTCCGCAGCTCGTTCAGCAACTGGCAGCCGGCTTTCGCCATGGGCGAAGTGGCGGCCAAGCAGCAGGGCAAGAAGAAGGTGATGACCATCACCTGGAAGTACGCGGCCGGCGAAGAGTCGGTCAACGGCTTCAAGGAAGGCTTCGAGAAGAACGGCGGCAAGGTCGACAAGCAGCTCACCCTGCCCTTCCCCAACGTGGAGTTCCAGGCGCTGCTGACCGAGATCGCCGCGGCCAAGCCCGATGCGGTGTACGCCTTCTTCGCGGGCGGCGGTGCGGTGAAGTTCGTCAAGGACTACCAGGCCGCCGGCCTGAACAAGACCATCCCGCTGTACGGCCCCGGCTTCCTGACCGACGGCACGCTCGACGCGCAGGGCGAATCGGCGCAAGGCATGCTCACCACGCTGCACTACGCCGACGGCCTGAACACCCCGCGCGACAACGCCTTCCGCGTGGCCTATGCCAAGTCGTTCAAGCTGCAGCCCGACGTGTACGCGGTGCAGGGCTACGACGCCGCGCAGATGCTGGGCGTGGGCTTGAACGCCACCAAGGGCGACATCTCGAAGAAGGCCGAGTTCACGGGCGCGATCGAGAAGGCGAAGATCGACAGCCCGCGCGGCACCTTCACGGTGAGCAAGTCGCACAACCCGGTGCAGGACATCTACCTGCGCAAGGTCGAGGGCAAGGAAAACAAGCTGGTGAGCACGGCCATCAAGGGCCTGTCTGACCCCGCTCGCGGCTGCCGGATGTAAGTAAGGCCACGGGCCTTCGGTTCTCTCTCGTTCCCTCGCGGCCCTGACCGAGTTCAGGGCTGCGAGCCGCCTTGCGGCAACCACAACCAACTGGGATCTCACGGTGGATTTCGGAACCTTTCTCGTGCAGTGCCTGAACTCCGTTCAGTACGGCCTGCTGCTCTTTCTCGTGGCCTCGGGGCTGACGCTGATCTTCGGGATCATGGGCGTCATCAACCTCGCGCACGGGAGCTTCTACATGATCGGCGCCTACCTGGCGTTCTCGCTGGCGCCGCTGTTCGGCGACCAGTTTCTGCTGATGCTGGTGGCCGGCGTGGTGCTGGCCGCGATCTTCGGCTACGTGCTGGAGTGGGCCTTCTTCAGCTACCTCTACCAGCGCGACCACCTGCAGCAGGTGCTCATGACCTACGGTCTCATCCTGGTGTTCGAGGAGCTGCGCTCCATCTTCGTGGGCAACGACGTGCACGGCGTGAAGGTGCCCGCGTGGCTCGACGGCAGCTTCGCACTGGGCAACGTCATGAGCTACCCCTGGTATCGCCTGTTCGCCTCGGCCGCCTGCATCGTGCTGGCCGTGGGCCTGTACTACGTGGTGAACCGCACGCGCCTGGGCATGATGATCCGCGCCGGCGCCAGCAACCGCGACATGGTGCGCGGCCTGGGCATCGATGTGAAGCGGCTGTACCGCATCGTGTTCGCGGCCGGCGTGGCGCTCGCGGCGCTCGCCGGCATGATCGCCGCGCCGATGTCCTCGGTGTACCCGAACATGGGCGCGAGCGTGCTCATCATCTGCTTCGTGCTCGTGGTGATCGGCGGCATCGGCTCGATCACCGGGGCGCTCGTGGCCTCGCTGCTGGTGGGCTTTGTCGACACCTTCGGCAAGGTGTTCTTCGCCGACCTCAGCGGCATCGGCATCTACCTGCTGATGGCCATCGTGCTGATCTGGAAGCCCGAAGGCTTGATGGGGAGGCGGCCATGAGCCCCGTGGTTGCGTCTGTGTCTTCGTCGCCGCGGCGCGGCGCCTTCGTCGTGCCCGTGCTGTGCGCCATCGCCCTCGCCGTGGCCGGTCCGCTGCTGGGCAACTACGCGTCGGACTTCATCGTCAAGGTGATGATTTTGTCGATCTTCGCACTCAGCCTGGAGCTGCTGGTGGGCATGACCGGGCTCGTGAGCCTGGGCCATGCGGCCTTCTACGGCATCGGTGCGTACGTCACCGTGCTGGCCTCGGGCAGCGAGGGCGGCAACTTCGCGGTGCTGCTGGTGCTGTCGATGGGCGCGGCGGCGCTCTATGCGCTGTTCGTCGGCGCGCTGAGCCTGCGCACGCGCGGCGTGTACTTCATCATGGTCACGCTGGCCTTCGCGCAGATGGCCTTCTTCGTGTTCCACGACACCAAGGTCGGCGGCGGCAGCGACGGCATCTACCTGTACGTGCGCCCGGCCCTCGGCGCGCTCGACATGGAGAACCGCAGCGTGCTGTTCTATGTGGTGCTGGCCGCGCTGGTGTTCACCTACGGCCTGCTCGCGCTGGTGCGCCGCTCGCGCTTCGGCGCGGCGCTCGCGGGCATCCGCGTGAACGAGCAGCGCATGCGTGCCGCCGGCTTTCCGGTGTACGGCTACAAGCTCGCGGCCTTCGTGCTCGCGGGCGCGCTGGCCGGGCTCGCAGGCTTCCTGCTGGCCTCGCGCGACGGCGTGGTCAACCCCGAACTGATGGCCTGGCACAACTCCGGCGAGGTGCTGCTGATGGTGATCCTGGGCGGCCTCGGCCACCTGCGCGGCGCGGTGATCGGCGCCGTGGCCTTCACGCTGCTGAAGGAAGTCTTCTCGACGCATGCGGTGATGGGGCCGCTGGCGGATCACTGGCAACTCACGCTGGGCATTGCGATCATCGTGTTCGTGGCGTTGCTGCCGAAGGGGCTGATCGGTTTGGTGAAACGGCTGTCGCCGAAGGAGGCCCCATGACCGCTCCCGCGTTCGGTATTCGTCCCCTCTCCCGCTTGCGGGAGAGGATTAGGGTGAGGGCTGTCGGCCTGTCCACCGACCCGCGATTTTTACCGCCCCATGCCCTCACCCCAACCCTCTCCCCGAGGGGAGAGGGAGCAAGACAATGAACACCTCGGCCCTTCTTTCCGTCGCCGGCCTCACCCGCCGCTTCGGCGGCCTCACCGCCGTCAACGCCGTCACGCTCGACCTGCACATCGGCGAAGTGCATGCGGTGATCGGCACCAACGGCGCCGGCAAGTCGACGCTCATCAACATGCTCTCGGGCGAGATCGAGGCCTCCGAAGGCCGCATCGCGCTCGACGGCGTGGACATCACCGCGCGTGCGCAGTCGCGCCGCGCCCGCGACGGCGTGGGCCGCAGCTACCAGCGCACCACCATCTTCCCGGAGTTCAGCGTGCACGAGAACTGCCGCCTCGCCGCGCAGGCCGCCACGGCCAAACCGTGGGCGATCTGGCAGTCGTCGCAGCGCTGCGCCACCAGCAACGCGTCGGCCGACGCCGCGCTCGACGCCGCCGGCCTCACGGCCGAAGCCCGACGCATCGCCGGCACGCTGAGCCACGGCGCGCAACGCCAGCTCGAAGTGGCGATGTGCCTGGCCACCCACCCGCGCGTGCTGCTGCTCGACGAGCCGCTCGCCGGCATGGGCGCCGAAGAAACCGACCGCATGCTCACTTTGCTTGCGCGGCTGAAGGCCACGCACGCCATCCTGCTGGTGGAGCACGACATGGACGCCGTGTTCCGCATCGCCGACCGCATCACGGTGATGGTGAACGGCACCGTCATCGCCACGGGCGACCCGAAGTCGATCCGCGAGAACCCCGAAGTGCGCACGGCCTACCTCGGCGAGGAGCAACACTGAAAATGCTGATCGTTCGCGACCTCAACACCTACTACGGCAACAGCCACATCCTGCGCGGCGTGCACGCCGGCATTCCCGCGGCGACCTCGGTCGGCCTGCTCGGGCGCAACGGCATGGGCAAGACCACGCTCATCCGCACGGTCATGGGCTACGTGCGTCCGGCTTCAGGCGAGGTGCAGGTCGACGGCCGCACCGTCACCGGCCTGCCGCCCGAGAAGATGGCGCGCCTGGGCATCGGCTACGTGCCCGAGGGCCGCGGCATCTTTCCGAACCTGTCGGTGCGCGAGAACCTCGTGATGAGCGAACGCGCCGGCGCCGACGGCCAGCGCGCCTGGACTTTCGACCGCGTGATGGCCACCTTCCCGCGCCTGTCGGAGCGGCTCTCGCACGGCGGCCAGCAGCTGTCGGGCGGCGAGCAGCAGATGCTGTCCATCGGCCGCGCGCTCATGACCAATCCGCGCCTCTTGATCCTCGACGAAGCCACCGAAGGCCTCGCGCCGCTGATCGTGGCCGAGATCTGGCGCGTGATCAGCGAGATCCGCGCGACGGGTATCGCCACGCTGATCGTCGACCGCGACTACCGCAAGGTGCTCGCGCACACGGACCTGGCGGTGGTGATGGAGAAGGGGCAGATCGTGCGGCATGGGGCGTCGGCCGAACTGCTGGCGGAGCCGAAGGTGCTGGAGGAACTGCTGGGCGTGTGAGCGACGCGCGGGCCGCGCGTCCGCTCTCGCTGTGTGCAGGAGTAACACGTCCGTTCCACCGGGTTTCACCTCTCTCCTGCGACAGTGCGACAGCCGAATCATGTCCGGCTGCGCAGCCTCTCCCCGTGCCGCGCCCACCCACGCACGAGGCTGCGCATGACGTCCCTGCAATCGCGCCACATCGACAACGTCTATTCGATCGCCACCGGCACGGCGCTGCTGGCCGATCCGGCGGCGAGCCTGGTGCACAAGTCGTGGGCACGCTGCGTGCGCGACCACGGGCTTGATCCGTCGCGGCCGACGCCGGCGCGCATCCTGCCGGCGCAGGAGGTGCGCGTGCACCAGCAGCAGCTCGAGCACTTTCTGCGCGCGGCGCGTGCGGGCATGGAAGACATCTACCGCCGCGTGGCCGAGCTGGGCTACATGGTGCTGCTGACCGATGCCGAGGGCATCACGGTCGACTACATCGGCAACCCGGCCTGGGACGACCAGCTGCGCCGCGCCGGCCTGTACCTGGGCGCCGACTGGAACGAGGCGCACGCCGGCACCTGCGGCGTGGGCACCTGCCTGATCGAGCGCCAGCCGATGACCTGCCACCAGACCGAGCACTTCGACGCCACGCACATCGCGCTCACCTGCACGACGGCGCCGCTGTTCGACCACAGCGGCAAGCTCACGGCCATCCTCGACGTGTCGGCGCTGCGCTCGCCCGAGGCGCGCGAGAGCCAGCACCTGGTGCGGCACCTGGTGTCGATGTACGCGCGGATGATCGAGGACGCCGACTTTCTGCGGCACTTTCGCGGCCACTGGATCTTGCGGCTGGGCAGCGCCTTCGGACTGGTCGACGTGGCGGGCGAGGTGATGCTGGCCTTCGACGATGGCGGTACGGTGGTGGGCGCCAACGGTGGCGCGCGCGAGGTCTTCTCGGGGCTGCAGCAACCCCTGCGGGGCGGCGCGGTGTCGGAGCTGCTGCATATGCCGATGGATGCGATCTGGCGCCTGGGCAACGGCGGCGCATCCGCCCTGCCCTTCGCGCACACGGTGCTGCTGCCCGGTGGCGGCGAGTACCACGCCTCGCTGATCGCGCCGCGCCTGCGGCGCTCGCCGGCCACGGCGCCCGCATCACCGGCGCCCCAACCTTCGGACCGCCTGCCGCCGCTCGAACGCATCGCGGGCGAGGACGATCCTGCGATGCAGCAGCTGATCGCGCAGGCGCGCCGGCTGGTGGACCGCGGCATCCATGTGCTGGTCGAGGGTGAGACCGGCAGCGGCAAGGAGGTGCTTGCGCGCGCGCTGCATGGCGCGAGCCGGCGCGCGGCGCTGCCCTTTGTGGCGGTGAACTGCGCGGCCATTCCCGATTCGCTGATCGAGAGCGAGCTCTTCGGCTACACGCCGGGCAGTTTCACCGGCGGCCGCGCCAAGGGCATGAAGGGACTGATCGCGCAGGCCGACCGCGGCACGCTGTTTCTCGACGAGATCGGCGACATGCCGATGGCGCTGCAGACGCGGCTGCTGCGCGTGCTGTCCGAAGGCGAGGTGCTGCCGCTGGGCGCCGAGTCGCCGCAGCGCGTGGACCTTGCGGTGGTGGCGGCCACGCACCGCGACCTGTCGGCGCTGGTCGCGGCCGGGCGCTTTCGCGAGGACCTGTACTACCGCCTGTGCGGCGCGGTGCTGAAGCTGCCGCCGCTGCGCGCGCGACGCGACCGGCGGTATCTGATCGAAGCGATGTTCCACGAAGAAGCGGCGGCGATGGGCTCGACCGCGCGGCTGTCGGAGACCGCGATGCTGCGGCTGATGGCGCATGACTGGCCGGGCAATCTGCGCGAGTTGCGCAATGTGCTGCGGCTGGCGCTCGCGCTCTGCACAGGCGCGAGCATCACGCCCGAGGAGCTGCGCCTGGCGCCGTATCGGCCATCGCTCGACCACCGCGACGCCACGCCCCCTGCGATCGACAACGACGACGACAGCGCCGCCGAGGCCACGCGCCTGCTCGACGCGCTGCAGCGCCACCGTTGGCATGTGGCGCGGGCCGCGCAGGCGCTCGGCATCAGCCGCGCCACCGCGTACCGCCACATGAAGCGCTTCGGCATCGTGGCGCCGCAGCGCGGCTAACGCCTCAGGATCTGCTCGATGGCGCGCACGGCCATGCCCAGGCCGTCTTCCGCGCGCATGCGTTCGCCCAGCGCACGGGCCCGCGCGCGCACCTGCGGGTCGTGCGCGAACGCGATGCCGCGCGCCAGGTCGTCAGCGCCGAACCGGGCACCCGCCACCGCGGGCGGTGCCACACCCGCCTGCGCGAGGTGGTGGGCCCAGAACGCCTGGTCGCCCGCGAACGGCACGACCACCGAGGGCACGCCCGCGCGCGCGGCCGAGTGGCTGGTGCCCGAGCCGCCGTGGTGCACCGCCAGCGCCATCTGCGGAAACAGCCAGTCGTGCGGGGTGTCGCCGATGGCGTGGAAATTCGGCGGCAGCTGCTCCCCATCGAGGCCGCTCCATCCGGGATGCAGCACCGCGCGCCGGCCGGCCATGCCATCGACGAGGGCTGCGAGCAGCCGCGCCTTGTCGAAACCCGTCATGCTGCCGAAGCCGATGTAGACAGGTGCCTCGCCGGCCGCGAGAAAGTCGCGCAGCGCCGCCGGCGGCTGCCAGTCGGGCGCGGGCGCGAGCCACTGGCCGCACACGGCGGCGTTGGCGGGCCAGTCGGCCGGTCGCGGCAGCAGGCTCGGCGAATAGCCGTAGAGCGCGGGGTGCGTGGTCCACAGGCGGCGGCGCGGCGGCAGGCCGCAGACCTCGGCGCGCGCGGCATTCACGGCCGGCCGGAAGGCGCGCCAGAGCAGCCCGTTGACGAGGTGATGGCTCGCGCGATTCAAAAAGCGCGGCACGCGGGCGGGCGGCAGGAAGGGCGAGGCGAACGCGGCCGTCGGCGTGAGCGGGAACATGCCCGCGCCGATGGCGGGCACGCCCAGCGCCTCGGCCGCCGACAGGCCCACGAAGGCCGCGAGTCCCGCGCAGACGATGGCGTCGCAGCCCTGCGCGGTCTCGACGGTCTGGCGCAGCCAGGGCGTGGCGTTGGCATTGGCGATGTCCGCGAGCGCCTTGGCGGCCGCGGCCGGCTTGTCGCCCTGCGCGATGACACCACCGAGCGCCTGCCGGATGTCGCCGGCCAATGCCTGCGAACGCACGCCGAGCCGTTCGGCTGCACCGAGCGTGGTCGCGTCCGCCAGCAGCACCGACGCATGGCCCGCGTCGTCCAGCGCGCGGCACAGCGCGGCGAGCGGGCGCGCGTCGCCCTCGGTGCCGTAGGTGAGCACGGCGATCTTCATGAGGAGCGCCTCCTTGCGACGGGTTTCGGGGCCGCGCGCGCGCCGCCGACGAAAAGGTCGACGACCACCGCGAACTCGTCGCGCAGCACGAGACCGGGCAGCGTGAGCCAGCGCATCAGCGCGCCGAAGTACAGGTGGTGCAGCAGGCTCGCGAGGTGCGCGGCCGACACGTCGGTGCGCAGCGTGCCGGCCTGCTGGGCGGCGGCGATGAGCACCTCGAACAACCCCGAGAGGTCGCGCGGCGTGCCGCGGTCACCGCCGCCGAGTTCGCTCTCGATGTTGAGAAAGCGAAAGCGGAAGTAGTCGAGCAGGTAGGCCCGGTAGCGCTCGGACCAGTCGGCCGACGCATCGAGCAGGCCGGTGAGCTGCACCGTGAAACCCGCCTTCGGGTCGATCGACGCATGCAGGCGCTGCGCATCGACCACGAGTTCCAGATGCACCCAGTGCGCCAGGATCGCTTCCTTGGTCGGGAAGTGGTTGTAGAGCGTGCCCTTGGCCACGTCGGACTGCTGCGCGATCTGCTCCATGGTGGTCGCGTCGTAGCCCTGGGCTTCGAACAGGCGCATGGCGGTGGACGCGACGTGGTCGAGCGTCTGGGTGCGGCGGCGCTCGCGGCGGCCGGGGGGTTCTGGTTCGATCACGGTTCGTGGCCCTTGAATTTGAACGTCGTCCAATCTTATACGACGTTCAAATTCTCATGCGCCGTCTCAGTCTCGGTGAGACAGCAACAAGCGCCTGCGACAAAACCCCCGCCAACCCCTTGATTCTTCGTCGCCCCCCGCACGGCACGAAAGCTGCGCCACGAACCCTGCGTGCGCCTTGCCGCGCCGCGATTCGATTCGTTCAACGACACAACGGAGACATGCAATGACAGACCCGACCACCGGCCCCACCCGGGCCGCCGCCCAATGGCTGGCCGACTTCGCCGCCGCGCTCGCACGCGGCGACATCGACGCAGCCGTCTCGCGGTTCGAGGCCGACAGCTACTGGCGCGACCTCGTCGCCTTCACCTGGAACCTGCGCACGCAGGAGGGCCCCGGCGCCATCCGCGCGATGCTGCAGGCGCGCCTGGCCGACACGCAGCCCACGGCCTTTGCGCTCGAAGGCGAAGCGACCGAGGCCGAGGGCGTGGTCGATGCATGGTTCACCTTCGAGACGCGCGTGGCACGCGGGCGCGGCCACCTTCGCTTGCGCAACGGCAAGGCCTGGACGCTGCTCACCACCATGACCGAGCTGAAGGGCCTCGAGGAAAAGACGGGAGACCACCGCATCAAGGGCGCGGAGCACGGCGTGCACAAGGGCCGCAAGAACTGGCTCGAGAAGCGCCGCGACGAAGAGGCCGCGCTGGGCTACACCGAGCAACCCGAGGTGGTGATCATCGGCGGCGGCCAGGGCGGCATCGCGCTGGGGGCGCGGCTGCGGCGGCTGGGCGTGCCCACCATCATCGTGGAGCGCAACGCCAAGGCCGGCGACTCCTGGCGCAAGCGCTACAAGTCGCTGTGCCTGCACGACCCGGTCTGGTACGACCACCTGCCCTACATGCCCTTCCCCGACGACTGGCCGGTGTTCGCGCCCAAGGACAAGATCGGCGACTGGCTCGAGATGTACACGAAGATCATGGAGCTCAACTACTGGAGTTCCACGAACGCCACCAAGGCGCGCTTCGACGAGGCCACGCAGCGCTGGGAAGTGCAGGTGGAGCGCGAGGGCAAGCCCGTGACGCTGCGCCCGAAGCAGCTGGTGTTCGCGCTCGGCGTGTCGGGCTACCCGAACGTGCCGAAGGTGGCGGGCGCCGAGAACTTCCTGGGCGACCAGCACCACTCCAGCCAGCACCCCGGGCCCGAGGCCTATGCGGGCAAGAAGTGCGTGGTGCTGGGCTCGAACAACTCGGCGCACGACATCTGCGCGGCGCTGTGGGAGCACGGCGCCGACGTGACGATGGTGCAGCGTTCGTCCACGCACATCGCGCCCTCGCAGTCGCTCATGGAGCTGGCGCTGGGCGGCCTGTACTCCGAGCAGGCGGTGAAGAGCGGCATCGACCACCACAAAGGCGACCTGATCTTCGCGTCGGTGCCCTACAAGATCATGCACACCTTCCACATCCCGGTGTACGAGGAGATGAAGAAGCGCGACGCCGACCTGTACGCGCGGCTGGAAAAGGCCGGCTTCCTGCTCGACTTCGGCGTGGACGGCTCGGGCCTGTTCATGAAGTACCTGCGGCGCGGCTCGGGCTACTACATCGACGTGGGCGCCTCGGAGCTGGTGGCCAACGGCAGCATCCACCTGAAGAGCGGCGTGAACATCGAGCGCGTGAACGCGCGCTCGGTCACGCTCACCGACGGCACCGAGCTGCCGGCCGACCTGCTGGTGTACGCGACGGGCTACGGCTCGATGAACGGCTGGCTCGCCGACCTGATCTCGCCCGAGATCGCCGACAAGGTCGGCAAGTGCTGGGGCCTGGGCTCCGACACGCCGAAAGATCCGGGTCCGTGGGAGGGCGAGCTGCGCAACATGTGGAAGCCGACGCAGGTCGAGAACCTGTGGTTCCACGGCGGCAACCTGCACCAGTCGCGCCACTACTCGCAGTTTTTGGCGCTGCAGCTGAAGGCGCGCATGGAAGGGATCGACACGCCGGTGTACGAACTGGCGGCGTCGCACCACAAGCGCTGAGCGCCTGACGCACGGGCCGGTGCGCGGTCAGTCGCCGCCGCGCACGATCCCCGCGATGGTGGCGCGCGCCGCCATCGCCTGCTTCACCGGCAGCAACGGCCAGACGTGGACCATGCCCTCGGCCTCGTGCATCTCGACCGGCACGCCCTGCGCCGCGGCCCGCACGTGCAGCGCCCGGCAATCCGCCAGCAGCAGGTCGCGCGTGCCGATGAAGACCGTGAGCCGGCCCAGCCCCTGCAGCGAACCGTGCAGCGGGCTCAGGTGCGGCAGGCCCGGGTCTTCGTCGCCGGCCCACCAGCGCCCTGCGGCCGCCAGCCCCGGACGGGCCAGCCACGGATCGACGGCTTCGAGCGCGGGGATCGCCGCGTTCGTCACCGTGAGGTCGAGCCAGGGCGAGACGAGCACGATGTCGCGCGGTTGCGGCAGCCCCAGCGCGGCAAAGCCCTGCGCGAGTGCGAGCGCAAGGCCACCGCCCGCTGAATCGCCCATCAGTACCAAGTGCCGCGGGTCGTGCGCAGCGGCCAGGGTGCGGTAGACCTCGTTCACCATCGCACAGGCCGGGCGGTACGTGTGCTCGGGCGCGAGTGGAAAGATCGGCACATGCGCGACGCAGCCCGTCGTTTCGACCAGCTCTGCCACCAGCCGCCAATGGAACGGCGAAATCTCGGCCACGTGCGCGCCGCCATGCAGGTACAGCAGCTGCGTCGTGCCCGCGCCGGACAACGGCGCCAGCGTGTAGCACGCGTGGCCATTCACCTGGCGCTGGCTGACCGTGCAGCGCTTGCGCACGGAGGCAGGCGGCTCGGCGCGCGCGGTCTTGCGGTCGTGCGCCACGGCCGCGCGCAACCCTTCGGCGCTTTCGAAACGGCGGCGACGGCCCAGGAGCTTCAGCAATGCGAGGAACAGGGGCCAGGGCAAGGTCATGAAGAAGGTTCCGCCGTCGTTCGTTTCTGGTTCATTCCTGGATGAAGCGCCGCAGCCCTTCGAGGTCGGTCACGGTGATGCCGCCGTACTCGATGTGCAGGAAGCCTGCCTCCTTCAGCCGGTTGAGCGCCGCATTGCACCGCTGCCGCGACACGCCCGACAAATTCGCGATCTCTTCCTGCGAAGTCTGCAGGTGCGGCTCGCTCCCCGGATGCAGCCACGGGTGGAACAGGCCGGCCAGCGCGCGCGCCACCTGGCTGTCGGCGTCGAGCAGGCGGTGCGCGGCGTAGCTGCCCATGAACCAGTGCAGCCGCTCGTTGATCTGCTGCAGCAGGAAGTGATCGAAGCCGCGCTGCGTGCGGTGCAGCCACTCGAAGGTCTCCAGCGGCAGCTGCGCCACGCGGCTGGGTCGCAGCGCAATGATGTCGGCCGAGCGCGGCACGGCGCGCAGCAGCGTGCCTTCGCCGAACCAGCTGCCCACCGACAGCCCGCCCAGCGTGACCGAGCGGCCGTCGCTGGAGGTGATCGACCACTTGAGCAGCCCTTCGAGCGTGCCGTACCAGTGCAGCGGCGTGTCGCCGCGCCGGCACAGCGCGGCGCCGGCCGCCACCTCGACCTCGCGCATCTCGTCGAGCACGCGCTCGCCCGCGCCCACGTCGAGTAGCGGGAACCAAGCCGAGCCTTGCAGCAGCTGGGCAATGGTCAGGGAGGCTGCGGGAATCGCCGGCTTGGTCGTGGGCATAAGGGCTTTTTTATTTACTGCGCACCCTTGAGCTGTTGCAGCTCGGCCTGAGCCTCGTGCAGTTTTTTCTCGCGGTCGGCGATCTTGCTGGCGCGGCCCTTCTGCTGGGCCTCACGCAGGTCGCGCTCGCGCTCGGCCACCTTGCGCTCCTGACTGCGGATGCGCCGCTGATGCTCGGCCGCCAGCTTGGCGTCGGTGCAGTGGCGGTTCACTTCCGCCAACGCGGTTTCGAGCCCGCGAACCCGCTGCTTCTGGCCCTTGGATTGGGCCATCTCGATGTCGCGGCCGATGGCCTCGCGCTTGGCGTCGCAGGTGGCGGGGCCAGCGGGTTGCGCGGCGGCACCGAGGGTGGTGAACGCGGCTGCGGCGGCCAGCACGAGGGGCAGTAGTTTCATGGCGTGATCCTTGATGCGCGGGACGGCGCAAGCGGCAACTTTAGCGCCTGCGCCGCGTAAACCCTGCCCCCAAATGTCGTCGCGATGACTGAGTGCAAACGCCCCGCAAAAAATAATGACGCGCCCCCACGAAAGACACCAGGAGTTCCCGAGCATGTCGAAGCGCAAAGTGATCGTGACCATCGCCCCCACCGGCGGCATGGCGCACAAGTCGCAGAACCCCCACCTCCCCACCCAGCCCGCCGAGATCGCCGCCGACGTGCTGCGCTGCTGGAACGCCGGCGCCAGCGTGGTGGCCATCCACGCGCGCCGGCCCGACGACGGCGCCACCTGCAACGCCGAGGTGTACCGCGACATCAACAGCCGCATCCGCGCGGCCGGCTGCGACATCGTGCTCAACAACTCCACCGGCGGCGGCGTGCACGGCGACATGGTGAAGCCGCTGGCGGGCGACCGCTGGGAAATTGCGTGGGAAGAACGCATCAAGGGCATGGACGCCGGCGCCGAGATGTGCACGCTCGACGCCACCACGCTCAACCTGAGCTTCGAAGGCAAGCAGATCCTGATGGACACGCCGATCACGCGCGGGCGCGAACTTGCCGCCGGCATGAAGGCGCGCGGCATCAAGCCCGAGTGGGAGGTGTTCAGCCCCACGCACATCCTGCAGGACACGACCACGCTGATCGAGGAAGGCCATGACGACGCGCCCTATTTCATCAACCTGGTGATGAACGTGCACCGCAACTTCCAGAACGCGATGCCGTACTCGCCGCGCAACCTGCAGATGATGGTCGACACGCTGCCCCAGGGCGCCATCTTCGGCGTGAGCGGCATCGGCATGTCGCAGCTCGAAGCCAACGTGGCGGCGCTGCTACTGGGCGGCCATGCGCGCGTGGGGCTGGAAGACAACCTCTACTTCCGCCAGGGCGAGCTGGCCACCAACGTGCAGCTCACCGAGCGCATCGTGCGCGTGATCCGCGAGCTGGACATGGAAGTGGCCACGCCGGCCGAGGCGCGGCAGATCATGGGCCTGCCGCGCGTGGGTGGACCGCGGCCCGAGTTCGCGCTGGGCTGAAGACAGACAACGACAACAACGACAGAGACAACGCACATGAACACTTCCCGCTCCGCCCTGGCCCTCGCACTCGGCGCCCTCTTTGCATCGAGCGCCTTCGCCCAGGTGTCCGACGACACCATCCGCATCGGCTTCATCAGCGACATGTCGGGCATCTACCGCGACTACGACGGCCCGGCCGGCGCCGAGGCGATCCGCATGGCCATTGCCGACATGGGCGGCGCCATCGACGGCAAGAAGATCGAGCTGGTCACGGCCGACCACCAGAACAAGCCCGACATCGCCGCCGCCAAGGCGCGCGAATGGTTCGACGTGACCAAGGTCGACATGCTGATCGGCGGCGTGAACTCGGGTGCCGCCATTGCCATGGCGGGCGTGGCGGCCGACAAGAAGAAGCCGTACTTCGTGGTGGGCTCGGGCGCGTCGAGCCTCACCAACGAGTACTGCTCGCCCTACACCGTGCACTACGCCTACGACACCGTGGCCATGGCGCGCGGCACCGCGAGCGCGGTGGTCAAGGCCGGCGGCAAGAGCTGGTACTTCGTGGCGGCCGACTACGCCTTCGGCGCCGCGCTGCAAAGCGATGCCACCAAGACCGTGCAGGCCAGCGGCGGCACGGTGGCGGGCTCGGTCAAGCACCCACTGGGCGCGAGCGACTTCTCGTCGTTCATGCTGCAGGCGCAAAGCTCGAAGGCGCAGGTGCTGGCCCTGGCCAATGCGGGCGGCGACACGGTGAACGCCATCAAGTCGGCGGCGGAGTTCGGCATCAGCAAGCACATGAAACTCGCCGGCATGATCATCACCATCAACGACGTGCACGCGCTGGGCCTGAAGGCCTCGCAGGGCATGTACCTCACCGACAGCTGGTACTGGAACCAGAGCCCCGAGTCGCGCGCCTGGGCGCGCCGCTTCTTCGACAAGCACAAGCGCATGCCCTCCTCTTTCCACGCCGGCGACTACTCGGCCACGCTGCAGTACCTGCAGGCCGTGAAGGCGGCCGGCAGCGACGACGCCGACAAGGTGATGGCGCAGTTGCGCAAGACCAAATTCAACGACATGTTCGTCAAGGGCGGCTGGCTGCGCGACGACGGCCTCATGGTGCACGACATGCACCTCATGCAGGTGAAGACGCCGGCCGAGTCGAAGGAGCCGTGGGACTATTACAAGGTGATCGAGAACATCCCCGGCGAAGCCGCCTGGACCACCAAGACGGAGAGCCGCTGCGCGCGGTGGAAATCATGAGCCTCCTGGATGTGAAGCGCGTCGCGGTCGTCGGCACCGGTGTGATCGGTGCGAGCTGGGCCGCGTATTTCCTAGCGCACGGGCTCGATGTGAATGCAACCGATCCGTCGCCGGGCGCCGAGGAGCGGCTGCGCGATGCGGTGGCGCAGCACTGGCCGACGCTCGAGCGCTTCGGCCTTGCCGAGGGCGCCTCGGTAGACCGCTTGCGCTTTCACGACAGCCTGGAAGATGCAGTGTCGGTGGCCGACTTCGTGCAGGAGAACGGCCCCGAGCGCATGGATTTCAAGATCGACCTGTTCCGTCGCATGGACGCGGCGGCGCCACCCGAGACCATCCTCGCGTCGAGCTCGTCGGGCCTGGCGATCAGCGGCGTGCAGTCGGGCTGCGTGCACCCGCAGCGCGTGGTGCTGGGGCATCCGTTCAACCCGCCGCACCTGATTCCGCTGGTCGAAGTGATCGGCGGCGAACAGACCTCGGCCGACGCCATCGCACGCACGATGGCGTTCTATGCCGCCATCGGCAAACGGCCGATCCACGTGAAGCGCGAGGTGAAAGGCCACATCGCGAACCGGCTGCAGGCTGCCCTGTGGCGCGAGGCGTTCCACCTCGTCAACGAAGGCGTGGCGAGCGTGGCCGACATCGACACCGCCATCGCGCACGGCCCCGGCCTGCGCTGGGCCGTGATGGGGCCGTTCATGAACCTGCACCTCTCGGGCGGCGCGGGCGGCATCGCGCACCTGCTCGCGCACCTGGGCGGGCCCATCGAAGACTGGTGGAAGGACCTGGGCGCGCCGTCGATGACGGACGCATTGAAGCAGCAGGTGGTGCAAGGCGTGGCCGACGAACTCGGCACACGCCACACCGCCGACCTCGAAGCCGCACGCGACACCCTGCTGTTGAACCTGATTCGCGCCAAGACCGAGACGGAGTCGCTGGATTGACATGACCGACTTTCTTCTCGACGACACGCTGATCGCCCCGCCCCGCACGGTGCGCATCGACTTCGACGACGGCTCGTTCGTGCTGCGCTCGCCGACGACGTTGCAGCCGTATGCGCGCTGCATCGGCGAATGGATCGAACGCTGGGCGCGCGAGACGCCCGATGCGCTGGCGTTTGCCGAGCGCGATGACAGCGGCGAAGGCTGGCGCAAGCTCGACTACCGCGCGCTGCGCGCCGCCGTCGGCGCGGTGGCGCAGGGCCTGCTCGACCTGAACCTGCCGCCGGGCCGGCCGGTCGTGATCCTCTCGGACAACGCCATCGACCACGCCGTGCTGATGCTCGCGGCGATGCACATCGGCCGCACGGCCTGTTCGCTGTCCAGCGCCTACTCGCGCATGGCGAAAGATCCGTCAAGGCTGCACGGCATGCTGCAGGCGCTGCAACCGGCGCTGGTCTATGCGTCCGACGCGAAGGTGTACGGCGCATCGCTCGCCGGCTGCGGCATCGAGGCCGTGACGGTGTTCAGCCGCAACGCCGACACGCATCCGGGCGCGCTGACTTTCGACCAGTTGCTCGACGCGAAGGAAACGCCCGTCGTCATGCAGGCCTTCGCCGCCGTGGGCCCCGACACGCACGCCAAGTACCTGCTGACCTCCGGCTCCACCGGCAAGCCCAAGGTGGTGATCAACACGCACCGCATGCTGTGCGCCAACCAGCAGATGATGGCGCAGACCTGGCGCTTCCTCACGCAGGAGAAGCCGGTGCTGGTCGACTGGCTGCCGTGGAGCCACACCTTCGGCGCGAACCACAACCTGCACATGGTGCTGTGCCATGGCGGCGCGCTCTACATCGACGAAGGCCGGCCTGCGCCGGGTCTCATCGAGAAGACCGTGCGCAACCTGCGCGAGGTGAAACCCACGCTGCTGTTCAACGTGCCGCGCGGCTTCGACATGCTGCTGCCGTTCCTCGAAGCCGACGACGCGCTCGCGACCGAAGTGTTCGCGCGGTTGCGCCTGGCGTTCTACGCGGCCGCAGCGCTCGCGCCTTCGACCTGGCAACGGCTCGAAGCGGTGGCCCGTCGCGTGCGCCCCACGCGCCCGCTGTGGCTCACGACCTCGTGGGGTGCGACCGAGACCTCGCCCGCGATCACCTCGGCGCACTGGCAGCTCGACGGCGCCGGCTGCATCGGCGCGCCGCTGCCGGGGCTGGAACTGAAGTTCGTGCCCAACGGAGAGAAGCTGGAGATGCGCGTCAAGGGCGTCTCGGTGTTCCCCGGCTACCGCGATGCGCCGCGTGAAACCGCCGAGGCCTTCGACGCCGAGGGCTATTACCGCATCGGCGACGCCGGCTTTCTTGCGAACCCCGGCGACCCCGCGCAGGGCGTGATCTTCAACGGCCGCGTGGCAGAAGACTTCAAGCTCTCGACGGGCACCTGGGTGTCGGTGGGCACGCTGCGCGTGAAGCTGGTGTCGCTGCTGGCGCCGCATGTGCAGGACATCGTGCTCACGGGCCACGACCGCGACGCGATCGGCATGCTGGTGTTCGCGAGTCCGCAAGGCGCGGCGCTCGCGCCCGACGCACTGGCCACGCGCATCGCCGAAGTGCTGCGCGCCCTGCGCGACGAAGGCGCGGGCTCGTCGCAATGCCCGGCCTGCGCGCTGGTGCTGGCCGAGCCGCCGAGCCTCGATGCGGGCGAGATCACCGACAAGGGCTACATCAACCAGCGCGCCGTGCTCACGCGGCGTGCCACCGAAGTGGCGCGGTTGCATGCATCGGACGAAGGCGACACGGACGTGATCCGCGCCATCTGAGCGCGGTGGGGTTGGAGAACCCGGGAATGTTTTCTACGATGGCCGGATCGCCCCGCCACCTCAGCTTCCCGGAGAACCCAGCTCATGACCACCCCGCCCTGCGTGACCTTCGACGTGGACGGCCCCGTCTGCACGCTCACGCTGAACCGGCCCGACAAACGCAACGCCGTGGACGGTGTGGTCGCTGCGGCATTGCGCGCAGCCTTCGAGCACTTCGAGGCCGACGACGCGCTGCGCGTGGCCGTGCTGACGGGCGCGGGCGGCCATTTCTGCGCGGGTGCCGACCTGGGCGCGGTCGGCGATCCCGCGCGCCGCAACGAGCTCGACCCCGAGGGCGGCGGCGCCGGCCCGATGGGCCCGACGCGCATGGCGCTGTCCAAGCCGCTGATTGCAGCGGTGAACGGCTACGCGGTCGCGGGCGGACTCGAGCTGGCGTTGCTGGCCGACCTGCGCGTGGCCGACGACGACGCGGTGTTCGGCGTGTTCTGCCGCCGCTGGGGCGTGCCGCTGATCGACGGCGGCACCGTGCGGCTGCCGCGCCTCATCGGCATGGGGCGCGCGCTCGACCTGATCCTCACGGGCCGCCCCGTCGGCGCGGCCGAGGCGCTGGCGATGGGCCTCGTGAATCGCACCACACCGCCGGGCGATGCGCTCGCCGCAGCGCAAGAGTTGGCGCGGCAGATCGCCGCCTTCCCGCAGCAATGCATGCTGGCCGACCGCCGCTCCGCCTTCGAACAGTGGGACCTGCCGCTGGCCGACGCACTGCGCCGCGAAGGCGCGCAGGGCGTGCCGATCGTTGCGGCCGAAGGCGAGGCCGGGGCCGCTCGCTTTGCCAGCGGCGCGGGCCGGCACGGCACCTTCAAGGGCTAGTTCAAGGACTGGATCGCCGCCGCAACGCGGTGCGCAGCGCCTTCGCAAAGCGCGGATCGGCCATGGCGCCGACATTGAAGCGCGACCAGCGCGAGACCTGCGTCGAGTCGACGCTGAAGATGCGCCCCGGCGCCATCACGATCTTGCGCGGCAGCAGCTCCTTCGCGAAGGCCAGCGAGTCGTCCACGCCGGGCAGCGCGGCCCAGATGTAGAGCGACTGCGGGCTGCGCGCGAAGACCTCGGCGTCCACCGTGTCGAACAGTTTCAGCGCGTCGCGCGTGGCCTCGCCCAGCCGCTGCTGCAGCCGCTTGAGGTGCCGCTGGTAGTGGCCCTCGCTCAGGATGACGTCGACGGTGCGCTCGCTGTACTCCGAGCTGCTCACGTGGATCAGCGCCTTCAGGTCGGCGAGGTCGCTCGCCAGGTCGGCACCGCAGGCGATGAAGCCCACGCGCAGCGCAGCCGAGAACGACTTGGAGAAACTGCCGATGTAGATCGTGCGCTCGAGCTGATCGAGCGCCGAGAGCCGTGGCAGTGCGGTCGGCTTGAAGTCGGCCAGCGGATCGTTCTCGACGATCAGCAGGTCGTACTTCTGCGCCAGCTGCAACACGCGGAACGCCTTGGCCGGCGAGATGTCGGAGCCCGTGGGGTTGTGCGCGAGCGATTGCGTGAAGAACAGGCGCGGCCGCTCGGCGATGAGCAACTGCTCGAGCACCTCGAGGTCGGGCCCGTCGGCCAGGCGCGGCACCGCCAGCATCTGCGCGCCCGCGAGCTTGAGCTTGCCGAACAGCGGGTAGTAGCCCGGGTCATCGACCAGCACCTTGCCGCCGGGCGGCACGAAGTAGCGGATGACGATGTCCATCGCCTCGTTGGCGCCGTGCGTGAGCACGATCTGGCGCGGCTCGGCGCCGATGCCGAAGTCGGCCAGCTTGCGCACGAGGTGATCGCGCAATGGCGCATAGCCGAAGCGGCTGCCGTAGCGGAACAGCGCACCGAGCCCCGTGCGCACGACCTTCGGGTGGTACTTGTCCAGGCGCACGTCGGCCAGCCATTCGACGGGCGGAAAGCCGTCGCCCACCGCGACCGCATCGGGCTGGGTCTTGAGCTGCTCGCGCATGAGCCACACGATGTCCATCGCGCGGCCGAGACTGCCGGCGTCTTCCTCCGCCGGCTTGGGCGTGGCCGTGGCCTGCGCAAGCACGTAGTAGCCCGAACCGCGTCGCGGCTCGACGAGGCCGCGCGACACCAGCAGCTCGAAGGCGGCCACGACGGTGTTCTTGGCATAGCCGTGAAGTTGCGCGAGTTCGCGCAACGACGGCAGCTTGTCGCCGGCCTTGTAGGCGCCGCTCGCGATCTGGCGCGCGAGGGTGTCGGCGAGCGAATCGGCGATCGTGGTCATGGGCTTCGACTGTGACACAGCGGGCCGCGCTGGCGCACCACTGTCCGCACTGTCCCGCCAAACTGTGCCTTCCGCGGGCGGTACAGCCGGCCTAAATTGCCTGCTCCCGAATTCACCTTCCGAAGAGACACGCACCGATGGCCGCCGATTCCCGCATTCCCAATTTCCGCGCACTCACGCCCGCCCAACGCCTGGCCCACATCGCACAGGCCGCCTCGCTCACCGACGACGAGGTGGCGCTGCTCGCGCAGCCCGGCGCGCTGAGCGTGGAGCGCGCCAACGGCATGGTCGAGAACGTGATCGGCACCTTCGAGCTGCCGCTGGGCGTGGCCGGCAACTTCACCGTGAACGGACGCGACTACCTCGTGCCGATGGCGGTCGAAGAGCCCTCGGTGGTCGCCGCCGCCTCGTTCATGGCCAAGCTGGCGCGCGAAGGCGGCGGCTTCGAGGCCTCGAGCACCGGGCCGCTGATGCGTGCCCAGGTGCAGGTGATCGGCATCACCGACCCGTACGGCGCGCGGCTCGCGTTGCTGCGTGCGCGCGACGAAATCCTGGCCGTGGCGAACAGCCGCGACAAGGTGCTGATCGGCCTGGGCGGCGGCTGCCGCGACATCGAAGTGCATGTGTTCGGCGACACGCCGCGCGGCGCGATGGTGGTGATGCACCTCATCGTCGACGTGCGCGACGCGATGGGCGCGAACACCGTCAACACCATGGCCGAGGCGGTGTCGCCGCTGGTCGAGAAGCTCACAGGCGGCACGGTGCGCCTTCGCATCCTGTCGAACCTGGCGGACCTGCGGCTGGCGCGTGCGCGCGTGCGGCTCGCACCCTCTGTGCTGGCCACGCGCGAGCGCAGCGGCGAAGAAGTGGTCGAGGGCGTGATCGACGCCTACACCTTCGCGGCCATCGACCCCTACCGCGCGGCGACGCACAACAAGGGGATCATGAACGGCATCGACCCGGTGATCGTCGCGACCGGCAACGACTGGCGCGCGGTCGAAGCCGGCGCGCATGCGTATGCCTGCCGCAGCGGGCGCTACACATCGCTCACCACGTGGGAGAAAGACACGACGGGCGCGCTGGTCGGCACCATCGAGATGCCGATGCCCGTGGGCCTCGTCGGCGGCGCCACGAAGACGCACCCGCTCGCGCGGCTCGCACTGAAGATCCTCGACGTGAAGTCGGCACAGGAACTCGGCGAGGTCGCCGTGGCCGTGGGCCTCGCGCAGAACCTCGGCGCCTTGCGCGCACTTGCCACCGAAGGCATCCAGCGCGGCCATATGGCGCTGCACGCCCGCAACATCGCGCTCGTCGCAGGGGCGACCGGCGACGAGATCGATCACATCGCCAAGCAGATGGCGGCGGAGCACGACGTGCGCACCGACCGCGCCGTGGCCCTGCTCGACGCACTGCGCAAAAAGTAAGCAACGCGGGAACATCCCGCACCACGGTCCGCGGCCGACACCGCGGCGGCTGCGCACGCGGCTGTCACACAACCTCAGACGGAGACAACTCGAATGAACGCAGACAGTGCAACGCCCGCCCGCTGGCGGCTGGTGGAGATATGGGGCGACACGGCCGACCTGGGTCACCTCGCGTGGTCGATCGTGATCGGCGTCGCGGTGAGCCTCACGGGCTACCTCGTCGCGAGCCGCGTGCTCGCGAGCGTCGTGAGTACGCCTGAACTGGCGCGCGCCTACGCGATGCTCGCAGGCCTCGGCGGCTGCGTCGTCTCGGGGCTGATCTGCGCCAAGCTCTTCGCGCCGAAGCGCGAGGTGGTCGAGGGCACCGACCCCGATCCGCGCTGGCGCGAAGAAGTGCTGGCCGAACTGGCCGGCGAGCACGGCGACCTGGGCTCGGTGGACGACCTGCCGCCGTCGGTGGTGCGCGAGATGAAGGAGCTGGAAATCTACGACCTGTTCGCCTCGTACAAGCCCCGCGCTCGCACTGTCGAAGGAGCCGCCTCGTGATCGACGCCGCCCTGTTCAACCAGATCCTCGTCGCCACCGGCATGGGCCTCGTGGGCGCCATCGTGTTCGCGGCCATCGGCCTCGTGTCGGGCACCGACGAAACCACCACGCTCGCGCCGCTCACGCTGCTGGTGGTGCTGCTCGGCGTGCCGCCCGAAGGCGTGTTCACCTTCTTCCTGGCCGCGGCCGTGGCCAAGCACATGACGCATGCGGTGCCGACCGCGCTGCTCGGCATTCCGGGCGACACCATGGCCACGCCGCTGCTGCAGGACGCCAACGTGCTGCGCAACCTGGGCGTGCCGCACATCGCGCTGCGCAAGATGGTGTCGGGCGCGATCATCGCGGCCTTTCTCGCGGTGCCGCTGGCCGTGCTTTTCGCGGTGCTGCTCGCGCCCTACGGCGCGGCCATCACCAAGGCGGCGCCGTGGATCTTCGTGGTGGCGGCCGTGGCCATTGCCTACTTCTCGAGCGGGCGCTGGGCCTCGGTCGCCACGCTGGTGCCCTTCGTGATGGTGATCGTGGCGCTGCAGGCGCTCACGGGCAAGTACGGCGTGAAGCTCAGCATCAGCTACTTCCTGGGCATTGCGATCGGGCCGCTGGTGGCCGACTTGTTCTCGGTGATCTCGCCCGCCGCGCGTGCGCGCATGAAGCGCGACAAGGTCCGCACCTTCTCGCTCGCGCCGGACGTGAAGGGCTGGACGGGCTACTTCCCGAACCCGTTCAAGGTGCTCGACCGCGCGCAGGTGAAGTGGACCGTTGCCACCGCCGCGATCTCCAGCGCCACCTTCGTGTTCAGCCCGGTCGCGATGACGGTGGTGCTGGGCGAGCTGGTCGGCTCGCGCATCAAGCACGCGTACCACCGGCTCACGACCACGCTGGCCGCGCGCAACGGCGTGACCGAGGCCACCTACATCGCCGAAGCATTGATTCCACTGATCGCCATTGGGCTGCCGCTGAGCCCCGTGGCTGCGGGCCCGGCCGCGCCGCTCTTCAATGCACCGCCGGTCTTCACCATCGATTCGGCAACCGGGCAGACCCACAACCTGCACAACCTGCTGAACCACTGGGAGTTCCTCGGCTACGGCATGCTGGCGGTGGTGCTCGCTGCGTTGGTGGCCTACCCGTTCACGATGAACTTCGCGCGCCGCGCGGCGCTGTTCGTGTCGCGCAAGGTGAGCCACGAAGCCATCATCGCGACCTTCGTCGGGTTGATCGTGGTGATCAGCGTGTGGGAAGGACAGCTGCTCGGGCTGCTGGTGATCCTGACGATGGGCCTGTTGGGCGGGCTGCTGTCGCGTGCGATCGGGTTCAACACGGGCGTGCAGTTCATGGGGTACTACACGGCGGTGTTGACGGTGCCGGCGGTGATCAAGGCGTTTGCCTAGGGCTTGGACTTCGGCGCGGACTTGGCGGGCACCGGCTTCTTCTTGTCCCCGCCGAACAGCTTCTCGACCTGCTGCCCCACACGCGCCCCGATGGCCGTGCCCACGCCCGGCAGCACCGCGCTGCCGACTGCCGCGCCCGCGAGCGCGCCGCCGGTCATCGACACCTCGGGCTCGGCCACGCTGCCGCCGATCTTGAGCGGCACGCCGACGACGCCATCGACGAGGTCCACCGCGATCTCGCCCGACATCTGGCGGTTGAGCAGCCGCAGGTTGCCGCTGGCCGTGAGCACGCCCGAGCGCGCCTTGAGGTTCGTGTAGCGCATCACGATGCCGTCTTCGGTGCCCTGCGTGTCCAGCGTGCCCGTGAGTTCGTCCAGCGGCGTGGTGCCGCCGCGGCTGATGCCGGCGGTGGTCACGGCCTTGGCGATGTCCAGCTTGGTGAGCGTGGCGGGTTGCACCGAAAAGGTGGTGCGGGTGTGCAGGCTGCGCATCAGCGCGCCCAGGTCCTGCGCCTTGCCGGCTTCGGCCATGAGCGTGGAATGCCCGCTGACCTTGCCGGCCACCGAGGTGCGCCGGCCGAAGGCCTGCACCAGCCCCTCGATGTCGATCTGGTGCGGGTCGAGTTCGGCCGACAGGCGCAGCGCGCCGCCGGGCAGCGTCTCGAAACGCGAGACACCGTTCCACGTGCCGCCCCCCACGTCGATGCGGGTGCGCCAGCGGTCCTGGCCGGCCTCGCGGTCCAGGCGCAGGCGGGCGAGTGGCGTCACGCCCGCGCGCTCCACGCGGGCCTGGCGCGGACGCCACTGTGCGTCGAAGGCGATCTCGCCGTCGTAGGCGAGCGCGATGTCGCGCCGGTCGATCCAGACCACGTCGCGCCAGCGCAGCCGTTCCAGCGGGACGGGCGCCAGCGTCCAGGGCGCGGGCAGCGCGACGAGGTCGCCGCCCTCCTGCGGCTTGGGGCCCTTGCCGCGGAAGGCGCGCACCGATTCGCGCGGCAGCACGAGGCTTTCGATCTCGAGTGCGTCCACGGCAATCACGCGGTGCAGCAGCTGCGAGAGCTGCAGCTGCACCGTGACGCGGCGCAGGGTGACGGGGCGCGGCTGGTCGGTGGCGATGTCCGAGAGCACGAGCACGGGGGTGGGCAGCAAGGCCCAGTGGGCGCCGCCGACCTTCAGGCCGACGCCGAAGCGCTGCGCGAAGGCCTCGGAGATCCGGGCCGCCACCTCGTCGTCGCTCGGCAGCCGCGAGCTCACGAACGCCACCAGCGCGCCGATGCCCAGCAGCAGCACCGCCGCCGAGCCCAGGAGCCACCGCCGCACCGGAGAAAAGGTCATCGGGCCAAGGTAGCACGCAAAGGCGACTGCGGTTGTCAGCCGTCGTCGCTATAGTGCCCTCGCACCCCTGTATCTCGGAGACTCCCGCATGCGTATCTGGAAGAAAGACATCTCGGTCGAATCGCTGACCGCCAACCACGTGGGCACGGCCGTGGCCGCCCTGGGCATCGAATTCCTGGAGGTGGGCGACGACTTCATCCGCGCCCGCGTGCCGGTGGACGAGCGCACCCGCCAGCCCTACGGCATCCTGCACGGCGGCGTGTCGGTGGTGCTGGCCGAGACGCTGGGCTCCTGCGGCGCGCACTACTCGGCCCCCGAGGGCGACCGCGCCGTGGGCCTGGACATCAACGCCAACCACATCCGCTCGGCCACCAGCGGCTGGGTCATCGGCACGGCGCGCCCGGTGCACCGCGGGCGCACCACGCAGGTCTGGCAGATCGACCTGACGAACGAGGCGGGCGAGCTGACCTGCGTCTCGCGCATCACCATGGCGGTGCTGCAGCCGCGCTGAGCGCGGGCGCCCCCTTCGGGCGCTTTTCTTCTCCTCGTTTTCTTTCTCCCGCTGGTACGCCTCTTGCGGGTGGAACCCGTGTTCAGCACGGGGTGGATCGACCACAATCTCGCCCCAGGGAGCGCGTCGACCCCCCACACACACCAACCGAGGAGAAGAAAACACATGTTCAACTGGACTGAAAAGCCGGTGTCCACACTGGCCAATGGCGCGGTCATCGCGCCCGACGAGCGGCTGCCCTGGCTGCAGACCGGCGCGATGGGCATCCAGCACGTGATCGCCATGTTCGGCGCCACGGTGCTGGCGCCGATCCTGATGGGCTTCAACCCCAACATCGCGATCCTGATGAGCGGCATCGGCACGCTCATCTTCTACTTCGTGACCGGCGGCAAGGTTCCCAGCTACCTGGGCTCGAGCTTCGCCTTCATCGGCGTGGTGATCGCGGCCAGCGGCTATGCGGGCAAGGGGCCCAACGCCAACATCGCGGTGGCGCTGGGCGGCATCGTGGCCTGCGGGGTGGTGTACATCCTGATCGGGGCCATCGTGCAGGCCGTGGGCACGGGCTGGATCGAGCGCTTCATGCCGCCCGTGGTCACGGGCGCCGTGGTGGCGGTCATCGGGCTGAACCTGGCCCGCATTCCCATCAAGGACATGGCGCCCACCAACTTCGATTCGTGGATGCAGGCCGTGACCTTCCTGTGCGTGGGCCTGGTGGCGGTGTTCACGCGCGGCATGGTGCAGCGCCTGTTGATCCTCATCGGCCTGATCCTGGCGACGCTGGTCTACGCGGCGCTCACCAACGGCATGGGCCTGGGCAAACCGGTCGACCTGAGCGGCATCGCCAATGCGGCCTGGGTCGGCCTGCCGACCTTCACGGCGCCGGTGTTCACGGCCAACGCGATGCTGCTGATTGCGCCTGTGGCGATCATCCTGGTGGCGGAAAACCTCGGCCACCTGAAGGCGGTGACGGCCATGACGGGCCGCAACCTCGACCCGTACATGGGCCGCGCCTTCATCGGCGACGGCATTGCCACGGTCATCAGCGGTTCCGCGGGCGGCACGGGCGTGACCACCTACGCCGAGAACATCGGCGTGATGGCGGCCACGCGCATCTACTCGACGGCGGTGTTCGTGGTGGCGGCGCTGATTGCGCTGGTGCTGGGCTTCAGCCCCAAGTTCGGCGCGCTGATCCAGGCGATTCCGCTGCCGGTGATGGGCGGCGTGAGCATCGTGGTGTTCGGCCTGATCGCCATTGCCGGCGCCAAGATCTGGGTCGACAACAAGGTCGACTTCTCGCAGAACAAGAACCTGATCGTGGCCGCGATCACGCTGATCATCGGCACCGGCGACTTCACGCTGAAGTTCGGCGACTTCGCCCTCGGCGGCATCGGAACCGCCACTTTCGGCGCCATCATCCTCTACGCCCTGCTGGGCAAAACAAAGAACTAACCCCCAGGCTTGCCCACTTCGTGTGGCCTCCAACCCCCTTGCAGGGGGCGATACCAGCGGCCCGGCAAAGCCGGTTCCGCGGTATCCCTGGAAGTGCAGCAAGATGAAACCTCGTGCAATAAGTGTTGTGCAGGGTCAGTGAACACGACACCAGCCATCGGGCTTTGGCCGGCGCCCGTTAGACTCCAACGCTTTTCGCACCGACGTTCACACACGTTTTCCAATGGCCGATGTTTCCGCCGCTCGTACCAAGGCGGTTTTCGAATTCAAGAGCGCCACACTGCCGCTGATCGCAGTGATCCTCAAGACAGCCGACCTCGACGTGCTGGCCGAGGCGCTCGACGCCCAGTTGGCGGATTCGCCCGACTTCTTCGAGCAGGAGCCGGTGGTGATCGACCTCTCGATGCTGCAGGAACTGGCGGCCGAGGCCGACACTCCTGCCCCCGAGATCGACTTTGCCGCCCTGCGCAGCCTGCTGGCGCGCCACCAGACCCAGCCGATCGCCGTGCGCGGCGGCAGCCCCGAGCAGCATGCCGCGGCGCGTGAAGCCGGCCTGTCGGTGGCCGCCATGCCCTCGGCGCCCGCGCCCCGCCCGCCGGCCCCGCCCGCCGAGGCGCCTGCGGCTTCGGAGGCCCCGCAGATCGTGCGCGAGCTGCCGGTGCCGGCCAACGGCACGCTGCTGATCGACAAGCCGCTGCGCTCGGGCCAGCAGATCTATGCGCGTGGCGGCGACGTGGTGGTGACGGCCATCGTGAGCTTCGGCGCCGAAGTCATCGCCGACGGCAACGTGCATGTGTACGCGCCGCTGCGCGGCAAGGCCATTGCGGGCGCGCGCGGGAACACCGAGGCGCGGATCTTCTCGACCTGCATGGAAGCGCAGCTGGTGGCCATTGCCGGCATCTATCGCACGAACGAAGTGCCGCTGCCCGAGCCCGTGCTGGGCAAGCCCGCCCAGGTGCGCCTGGACGGCAAAAAAATAGCGATCGACGCGATTCCCTGATGAAAAACCAGGAACGCGGCAGCGCTGAGCATCAATCGACAACTGAATCGAAACAAGAAGGAATGGCGATGGCCAAAATTGTGGTGGTGACCTCGGGCAAGGGCGGCGTCGGCAAGACGACCACGAGCGCCAGCTTCGCGTCGGGCCTTGCGCTCGCCGGCAAGAAGACGGCCGTGATCGACTTCGACGTGGGCCTGCGCAACCTCGACCTGATCATGGGCTGCGAACGCCGTGTGGTGTACGACCTGATCAACGTGATCCAGGGCGAGGCCAACCTGAGCCAGGCGCTCATCAAGGACAAGCAGTGCGACAACCTGTTCGTGCTGGCCGCCTCGCAAACGCGCGACAAGGAAGCCCTGTCGCAGGAAGGCGTCGAGAAAATCCTGAACGACCTGTCGGCCATGGAGTTCGACTACATCATCTGCGACTCGCCCGCGGGCATCGAGACCGGCGCCATGATGGCGATGCACTTCGCCGACGAGGCGCTGATCGTCACCAACCCCGAAGTCTCTTCGGTGCGCGACTCGGACCGCATCCTGGGCATGCTCAGCAGCAAGACCAAGCGCGCCAAGGACGGCGGCGAGCCCATCAAGGAACACCTGCTGATCACGCGCTACAACCCGAACCGGGTGGCCGGCGGCCAGATGCTCTCGCTGGAAGACATCCAGGACATCCTGCGCATCAAGCTGATCGGCGTGATCCCGGAGTCGGAAAGCGTGCTGCACGCCTCCAACCAGGGCGTGCCTGCCATCCACGACAAGGACACCGACGTGGCCCAGGCGTACAGCGACGTGGTCGCGCGCTTCCTTGGCGAAGACAAGCCGATGCGCTTTGTCGACGCCGAGAAGCCCGGCTTCTTCAAACGGATCTTCGGGAGCAAGTAGGCATGTCGTTTCTTTCGTTCCTGCTTGGTGAGAAGAAGAAGACTGCGAGCGTCGCCAAGGAGCGCCTGCAGATCATCCTCGCTCACGAGCGCTCCAGCCTCAGCGGCAAGAAGCGCCCCGATTACCTGCCCGAGCTCCAGCGCGAGCTGGTGGCGGTGATTTCCAAGTACGTGTCGATCAACGCCGACGACATCAAGGTGCACCTGGAAACCCAGGACAACCTTGAAGTGCTGGACATCAAGATCGAACTGCCCGATCCGATTCCGGCGCGCTGAGCGCCAGAACTCGCAACCGCCCTGGGAGCCCAGGGCGGACCTGCTTGCTCACTCCGGTTGATCCGGGGCCGCAGCGGGCAGCGCCTCCAGCCGCTGCGTCCACTCACGGGCCTTGTCCTCGTCGAAGAGCGGGCTGTCGGGGTCACCGTAGAACGTCTGCGCCAGAACCTCCGTGCAGGCACGCTGGCTCTCCAGGTTCTCTTCGCAGTCATCGAGCGCGGCGCCGGTGAGCAGCCAGCGCTCGGCGGCTGCCGCGTCTTCCGGCGCGCCCTGGCCCTGAAAGCGCATCCAGCCCAGCTCGTAGCAGGCCCAGCCCTGCTGGCGCTGGGTGCTGTCTTCCGCCACCTTCTGCATCGCGTAGAGGGCCTCGGCATACATGACGTTCACTTCCGCTTCTGCGTGGTCCTGTTCGGCCAGCGCCCCTGCGTGCCGGCACAGCGTGCGGCCGAGCTGCATCGTGGCGCTGGTGTCGCCGGCTTCATGGCCGCGGCGGAAGTAGCCGATTGCGCGCGCCAGGCCGGGCTCCCCGGGTTCGCCGAGCTTGCGGGCCAGCCCCAGGTTGTAGAGCGCCATCGTGTTGTTCTTCTCGGCGGCCCGCTCGTAATGCCGCACGCCGCCTTCCAGGTCGCGCTCGCCCCCCTCGCCTTCGCACAGCATGTAGCCGAGCTGGGCCTGCGTGGCGGCGTCGTCCTCGCCGCCATGGGCGATGGCGTGCAGCAGCCACGCACGCCCCAGGGGGGCGTCGGCGCCGAGGCCCGCCTTGTCCCAGCGCAGCATCACCGAGAGCTCGCGCATGGCCACGGGCAGGCCCTCGGGTGACGCGGTTGCGGGGGCGTCGCCGGGTTCGCGCACACCGGCGGCGCGCGCCATCCAGCGCAGGGCCTCGCGCGGGTCGGCCTCGACACCTTCGCCGTCGCGCAGGTGGCAGGCCAGCTCGTAGGCGGCCCGCAGGTCGCCGGCGGCATGGCGCGCGGCCATGTGCTCGGTGTGCGCCTGCTCGCGGCCGTCGGCGTGCAGCCAGACGTACAGGCCGGTGTCGTTGCGCACGGCCTTCACCGGCTCGCCCGCGCTCCAGCGCTTGCACAGGTCCGAGCGGACCACCGTGGACATCCAGCCGTCAGCGACGGACACCGCGGCGCTGATCCACGGATAGGCCTGCGGGTGCAGCACGGCGCCATCGGCGCGCAGCACGCCCACGGCGAGTTGCCCCTTCTCGACCTTCGCGCTGCGCGGCACCGGATCGGCGACCAGCCAGCCGATGTCCTGCGTGCCCCAGGCCAGCGGCTGGAGCGTGCGGTGCCGGCACGGCACCAGCTCTCGGCCGGCGGCCACGTCGTAGATGCCGCGCAGCCACGGCGCGTTCTTCGCCGTGCGCCCGCCCTTGGACGCCACGCGCACCAGGTCGCGCCGGACCATGGCGTGCGCGCGCTCCTCGCCGGTCAGTGGCTCCAGGGTCTCGAAGCGGCCGTAGTCGAAGGGCACGAGCACGCGGCCCTGCCCGTCGATCAGGCCGCACAGGCCGTCGGCGCGTTCCACGGCGAAGCGCTTCGGCCGGGCCGGAGCGCCGCGCTCGTTCGACGGATCGTTGTCTTCGCTCGTCAGGCTTTCGATCGGGTATTCCTCGAGCAGGTCGACCTGTTCGTAGACCGGCTCGATCACGACACGGCCTTGCGCATCGAGCAGCCCGCTCTTGCCGTCGCGCGTGGCTTCGAAGCCCTCCCAGTCGTGGCGCCACTGGATGTTTTCGAAATCCGGTGGCACGGCCCAGTCGCCGTCCGCGCGCACCAGCCCCCAGCCGCCCTCGTCGGCGCGCGCGGGGGCGAGGCCGAAAGGCGTGAAGTCTTCGGCTTCTTCGAACCGGGGCGCGATGACCCATTGGCCCTGCAGGTCGACGTACCCGATGCGCTCGCCCACGCGGGCGCGCACGCGGCCTTCGACAAAGCTCCAGACCTCGTCGACCGAGGGCGGGAGCAGCCAGCTGCCGTCGGTGCGCAGCAGGCCGACGTGGTCGCCGACCAGGGCCGTGGCGATGTCGTCCTCGAATGCCCAGACCTCGTCGAGCTGCGGTTCGAGCAGCACGCGCGGCGCTTCGGCGTCGGCGAGCAGCAGGCCTGATTGCTCGCCCTGCGAGATCCAGAGCAGGCGCGGATCGTCGGCGCCGGCGTAGCGGATGTCGTCCCACGCGGGCTCGACCACGGGGGTGCGATGGCTGGCGCCCTCGTCGTCGTGCACCAGGCGCATCACGCCCCAGCGGCCGTCGACCTCGAAGCGCCAGAGGTCGCCGCCCAGGTGGTTGTCGTAGTCGGGGCGTTCGTCGTCGTCCTCGTCTTCTTCGGGCTCGAAGTCGGCAAAGCGCTCGTCGCGCGGCTCTTCGTAGCCGTCGAAGTACGGATGCGACAGGCTGCCGAAGCCGAACTGCCAGGCCCAGGCCTCCCAGTCTGCGAAACGCTTGATGCCCAGCGCCGCATCCACGCCCGGGTGGTTGCCGCTGTCGATGCAGCGGCGCACCTCGGCCCACAGTTCATTGCACTCGCGGCGGTTGCGTTCGATGAAGCCCTCGCCTTCCGTGTCTCCGTCCAGCCAGGACAGTTCGTCGAGGTTGGCGGAGAAGCGCGGCGCGCTGTCGTCCGGCGTGTCGTCGATCAGTTCCGCCAGGTGCAGTGCCACGGCTTCGAACTGCAACGCGATCTGCGGCAGCGTGTGCAGCATCGGGTGCCGTTCGACAAAGGCGTGCAGCTGCCGGATGCGTGCGAGCGCGGCGTGCGCGTCGCTGGCGAGGTTGTCGGTGCCCGCGTCGCCGAAGACGCGCTGGTGGTCGATGGCGTCGCCGGCCGCGCCATCGGCCAGCAGGAGCTGCCAGAGCACGGGGAAGTTGTTGTTGGCTTCGGCGATTTCATCGGCCGAAGTTTCTTCGGTGTCAGCGCCTTCGTCGGCGCCGGAAAGAGAGTGTTCGAGATAGAGCCAGGAACGATTGCCCATGTGTGGTCGGTGCGTGTGTCGTCCATGGCGAAGGCCATGGGAGGCGCCCAGTTTAGAGGCGCCGTTTCACGCGCACGTGACCGCCGCAGGCGACATCAGAAACTGCGTGACCTGCGCGAGCACGGCCTGCTCTTTCAGGATGCGCCGATGGCCCCAGCCCTGCGTGGGAAAGAGCCGCGCGCCGGCAATCGCATCGCGAAAGGCCTCGGCGTCGGCGAAGCGGTTCACGCGGTCGTCACGGTCATGCACGATGAGCGTCGGCTGCGCGATGCGCGGGCCCACGGCGGCGGGCTCGAGCTGCTGCATCAGGATGCCCTCGCGCGCTTCGATCAGGCGCTGCATGCCCGCGCGCGTGCGCTCGCTGAGGCCGAACACCTGCGCGAAGTAGCGCGTGTACTCGCGCGGCGACGCTGGCGGTGCGAGCAGCACCAGCCGCTGCGCCGGCAGCCCGCGCCCTGCCGCGTAGGCCAGCGCATTGGCCCCCAGCGAATGCGCAACGGCCGCGCGCAGCACATGCCCGTCGGCACCGAGCCGCGCCGCCACGTAGTCGATGGCGCGCGCGAACTGCGGCAGGTTGCTGGCCGTGCCCGCGCTGCGGCCATGGGCCGGCATCTCGAGCAGCACGGGCCGCAGGCCTTCCGCAGCGATGGCCTGCGCCAGCGGCAGCATCTGGCCCGCATGGCCGCCCCAGCCGTGCACCAGCAGCACGACCGGCGCCGACTCAGCGCCCGAGTCCTGTGCGGCGAGGTGGTAGATGCCGAGGTTCGCGTCCTCGAACGACCAGGCCTCGCGGCGCCAGTCGGTGCCGGGGTGCTGGCCGCGGTACAGCCATTTGGGCGGCAGCGGCGTGCCGAACACGCGGTACGCCGCGCGCACGCCGAGCGCGGGCCACAGGCGCTGCGAGGCGCCGAGGCCGAAGCGCATCGCGCGCATCAGCGGGCTGGCGCTGTAGTAGCCCACGGGGGCGGTGGTGCTGGTGGTGGTCGTCATGAGGAAGGCTTTCTTTCAGAGGCTCAGTACCAGACCCAGTCCTGGTTGCTGCGCGGCAGGCTGCGCAGCGTGTCCCGAACGCCGCGCACACCGAGAAGGGCCGCGTAGGCGGCAAGAAAGAGGGCAATGATCAGCATGGTGCTTCTCCTTTTTATCGCACGGTTGTGCGAAATTAAGGCAGACGAAGAGGCAAAGGTCGTCGTCTGCGGGTGCGCCTCAGGCGCGGTAGCTGGAAAGAAGGCGCTGCCAGGTCTGGCCCGCGCGCTCGGCCGCATGCCCGTCGCGCAGGAAGCGCGCGTCGTGCAGCTGGTTCATCATGATTCCGTTGATCTCGCTCACGAGCTGGGCCGGGTCGGTGTCGGCCTGGAGCTCGCCCATCTCGACCGCCTGCAGCACCGTGCGGCGCAGCGCGGCACGCCAGCGCGTGATCTCGTCGAAGAGCAGGTCGCGCAGTTCGCCTTCGCGGTCGTCGAACTCGAAGGCGCCGGCCACGTAGAGGCAACCGTTCTGCGCTTCGACGTCGCGCGTGCGGGCGATCCAGCGCGCGACGATGTCGTTCAGGCGGGGCAGGCCCTTGGGCTTCTGCATGGCGGGCACGAACACCTCGGCCAGGAAGCCGCGGCCGTACTCCTCGATGACGGCCTTCTGCAGCGCCTCGCGCGAGCCCACGCGCGAGAACACGCCGCTCTTGGACAGCCCCAGGCGGCTCGCCACGGCCTGCAGCGAAATGGCTTCCAGCCCCTCGGCCAGCGCGAGGTGCATCGCCGCGCCGACGATGGCGGCGCGGGTGAGTTCGCTTTTCTGGGTCTTGGCGTCCATGTGGCGGACTTTAGCACAGCCGTGCGAAATATCAAATTCCCCACGCAGAAGGGCCTCATAGATGTTTTGCTCATGTGAAACCAACAAACGCATCGTTCCCCGCATAAGCACTTCTGCCGAGAATCGCCGGTCGGCCCCGTCCGGGGTCCGGACCTTTCACCTCCTGCGCGCCAGATGAACTTTCAACAACTGCGCTCGGTACGCGAGGCCGTTCGTTGCGGCTTCAACCTGACCGAGGTCGCCCACACCCTTCACACCTCGCAGCCCGGCGTGAGCCGGCAGATCCGCGAGCTCGAGGAAGAGCTCGGCATCGAGCTCTTCGTGCGCGCCGGCAAGCGGCTCACGGGCCTCACAGAGCCCGGCGGCCACGTGCTGCCGATCATCGAGCGCATGCTGATGGAAAGCAGCAACCTCAAGCACGCGGGCCAGGAGTTCGTGGCGCAGCAAAGCGGCCTGCTCTCGGTGGCGGCCACGCACTCGCAGGCGCGCTATGCGATGCCGGTGGCGGTGCAGGAATTTCGCGCGCAGTTTCCGAACGTGAAACTGCACCTGCACCAGGGCTCGCCCAAGCAGATCGCGCAGATGCTGCTCGACGGCGAGGCCGACGTGGGCATCGCCACCGAGGCGCTGGGCGACTACCCGCAACTGGTCGCCCTGCCCTGCTACCGCTGGACGCACTCGGTGATCGTGCCGCCCGGGCATCCGCTGCTCGACGCGCCGCTCACGCTGGAGGCGCTCACGCAGCATCCGCTGATCACCTACGACACCGGCTTCACGGGCCGCTCGCGCATCGACGAGGCGTTCGAGCAGCGCGGCCTGCAGCCCAACATCGTGCTGGCCGCGATGGACGCCGACGTCATCAAGACCTATGTGCAGTTGGGCCTGGGCGTGGGCATCGTCGCCGGCGTGGCCTACGAGGCCGAGCGCGACACGCAGCTGCGCGCGCTCGATGCGGGGCGGCTGTTCGGCATCAACCTCACCAAGCTCGCGGTGCGGCGTGGCACCTACCTGCGCAAATATGTCTACGCGTTCATCGAGTCGTTCGCGCCGACGTTGACGCGCGCCATTGTCGAGAAGGCGTTGGGCGACGAGGTCAAGGTTTCTCACTACGAGATTTAGCTCAAGCGCAACGGAATCGACACTTCCGGCTCCAGGGTTGAAAAGAATGCGCGCAGCTTCACACAAGCGGCGTACATTCGGGTTAATTCCTTGGCTCCCGGAACGGATCAGCAATGGCATCGACTTCGCAGCAGCAGCAGCAAACACAGGCCACCCGGGCCGCCCAAAAGGCGGCCGATGCAGCGGAGAAGCGCGAACGCCTGAAACGTGCCCTGCCCGCCACGGTCGAGCTGCTGCAAAGCCGCCAGGCCGATCGCATCGACGATCGCGACATCGACGCGTACGTCGATCTCAACTGGCTCGAATGGCATGGCGGCGGCTTGCGCCTCACCATCACCGGGCGCAATGTGTGCGCCCAGTCGGCCGCCACCGCGGTGGCCTGACAAACCAGCCCTCCCCCAGTTCCCCAAAGAAAAACCGCCACAGTCTCCTGTGGCGGTTTTTGCATGTGCGGGGTACGCGGAGTGCGAAGGCTTACTGGCCCGCGATGATCTGCGCGATGAGGCCGGTGGCAATGGCCGCGAGCACATAGTCGCCGCCCACACCCACCCACTGGTAGCCGCGCGGCGGCTGCTGCAGGCGGTAGGCGCGCCAGTCGTTCACCACGTAGTTGCGGCCCCGGTATTCGGTCGGCACGCGGCCACCACGGCGCCACTCGCTGTGCGGCTGCGGGAAGCCCCGGCGGTCGAACTGGCGGCCGTCGCGGAAGTCCTGGTCGCCGCGGTAGCCGGCGTGAGGGCCACGGTGGCCGCGATGGTCGTTGCGCTGTTCGTAGCGGCCTGCACCGCGATGGTCCCCACGGTGGTCGTCGCGCTGCTCATAGCGGCCGCCGCCCGGGCGTTGATCGTCGCCCCGGCGATCTTGCGCCAGCGCGCTGCCTGCTGCCAGGGACAATGCGAGCGCCGCAACGGCGGCAGTGGTGAGGCGCTTGGTACGGAAGATCATCTGGAACTCCTTTTGTTTGTCTGTGATGACGCCTCCATTGTGTGCAGCCCATGTGTCTGCTTGCGATGCATCAGGTCGCCGTCAGATGAAATACGGTAAGCGCAGGTATCTGCGCGGCGTGTTGTCCTGCACGTCCGTGACGCACATCACGCCGGCGCGTAGCGGTTCACCACCATGCCGCAGTCGTAGGCGGTCGATCCGAGCAGGCGCAGCGCATGGCCGTGGCGCGTGTCGTGAAACACCGAGCGACCCGCGCCGACGGCCGTGGGGTTCACGAAGAACTGGAACTCGTCGACCAGCCCCGCGGACGTGAGCGACGACGCAAAGCCAACGCCGCCGATGGTGAGGATGTCCTGGCCCGGCTGGCGCTTGAGCGCGTTCACTTCGTCGGTCATGCCACCGCGCGCGATGTCGGTGCGTTCCCAGCGCGACGCCTGCAGCTTGTTCGTGAGCACCACCTTGCGCGCCTTGACGATCCGCTGGGCAAAGGCGTAGTCGGGGTTCGCGGGAAAGCGCGTCGCGGCGCGGCCCCAGTGATCGAGGTAGCCCTCTTCGATGATCTTGCGGCTCAGCAGGATGGTGTCGACGCCCGCGAACACGGCGTTGAAGTCGCGCTTGAGCGCCGCGTCCCAGCGCCACCGGTCGCCCCAGCCCCAGAGCTGCCAGTCGAGGTCGCCATTGGCCGGCGACACAAACCCGTCGACCGACATCTGCATTTGCACGATGAGCTTTCGCATCGAAGTCTCCTGAAGGTCGCCTGCGCAAACCGATCTCGAAATGCAAGCGGTTTCAGTATTCTCAAACCGATGCGAAAATGCAAGCAGTTTCTTGAACCGACGGAATCCCGATGGCCATCCAGCAGAAGTCCTTGTGCCCGATCAACCTCGCGCTCGAAGTCATCGGCGACCGCTGGAGCCTGCTGATCGTTCGCGACCTGATGTTTGCCGACAAGCGGCACTTTCGAGAGTTCCTGCAGTCCGAGGAAGGCATCTCGTCGAACATCCTCACGGAACGGCTGAACACGCTGGTCGAACACGGCGTGCTCAGCAAGACCGACGACCCCACGCACAAGCAAAAGGCGCTCTACAGCCTCACGCCGGTGGGCATCGACCTGTTGCCGGTGATCACGCAGCTCGGCATCTGGGGGCGCAAGCACCGGCCGGTGACGGCCGAGAGCGGCGCTCCCGCAGCCGCGCTGGAAAAGGGTGGGCCGGCGCTGCAGAAGAAGATGCGGGCCGCGCTGCGCAAGGCGCACCTGGGCGGCCGCTCGACCTGAGCCGCCCGGTTCAGTACAGGCCGGCCGCGAGCGCGAAGATGGCCAAGCCATGCGCCAAGGTGGCGCCCAGCAACCCTGCGCGCCGGTACACGAAGCCCGCCACCAGCCCTTCGATCAGCGTGAACACCAGCACCGGCAGGCCCACGCGCGTGACGATCCACGCCAGCCAGGCATGGCACAGGCTGAACAGCAGGGCCGCGACGACCAGCGCGCGGCTCGCCGGCATGTGCCGCGCCAGGCGCTGCTGCAGCAGGCCGCGGAACAGCAGTTCTTCATAGGCATTGCCGAGCAGCGCGAAGATCAGGATCGGCACATACAGGGCGGGCCCAGGCACCGGCAACGAGGGCAATGCCAACGCCGTCTTCAATGCAGCGGCGATGGCGCTGATGACCACGGCGCCCAGCACGCCCCAGAGCACCGACGACACGACCGCCCCTTGGCGCCACCACGCCATGCCCTCGCGCGCGGCGCGCTCGAGCCAGGCGACGCCGACCACCAGCGCGGCCGACATGCCCGCCAGCGCGAGCAGCACCGGCGTCGACCCGTTCAGGCGCATCGACCCCGCATTCAACGCCCAGAATCCGGCGGGGCTCATGGCGTCGCGCGCCACGACAAAGAACAGGATGTGCACGGCCAGCCGCACGCCGACCCGCGTGCGCGGAATCAGCAGCAGCAGGACCAGCGCGAGCACGCCCGCAGGCAGAATCGAAACGAGGTAGCCGGACAGTGAAGAAGAAACCATCGAGGAAGTACGTATGCCAGACCACGCCGTCGCAGCCGCCGTCATCTATGCCAAGGACGTGGCCCGCGTGGGCGCGTTCTACGCCAAGGTCGCGGGGCTGACACTCTCGCCACCGGAGCCCGGCTATGCGAGCCTCGCATCGCCCGCGCTGCAGCTCTTCATTGTCGCGATGAATCCGGACATCGCCGCCAGGGTGCAGATCGCGCAGCCACCGGTGCCGCGCGAAGACACCGCGCTCAAATTCATCTTCCCGGTGGCCAGCCTCGCACAGGCACGGCGCCTGGCCGCCGAGTCCGGCGGTGCGTTGAAGCCGGTGGCCGCCGAATGGGAATTCAACGGCCACCGCCATTGCGACGGGCACGACCCCGAGGGCAATGTGTTCCAGCTGCGCGAACGCGCGGACTGAGCGCGCCCTACCCGCCGACCGTGCTGCTCGCCGCATCGTTGCGCGCGCTGCCCTGCACTGCCAGCCCGTCCAGCGGCGGCAGGTCGAGTTCGATCCATGCGCCGTGCGCGCGTGCAAGGTCGAAGGTGCCGGTCGATTGCGGCCGGTCGGTGTGCAGCACCAGCGCATACGGGCCTTCGCCGCGCACGGCGATGCGCTGTGCGAGCGCGTCGCCGCCCAGCTCCGCCGTCGAAGCGCGGTCGCGCGGTGACGACAGCACGAGCACGCTGCTGCCCAATGCGATCACCGCCACGCGCACCTGGCTGGCGGGCACGGCCACGGGCTCGCCGATGTGCGTGGCCGTGTCGTCGGGCACGGTGCCCAGCAAGGCGCGGTAGCGCGTCAGCGTGGCGTCGAGGTCGCGCACGGCAATGGCCAGGCTGGCCACGCCGAGCACACCGTTGGGATGCACGCGCGCGGCGCCCTCGGGCACGCGCAGGGCGCGCCGCGTGAGGTCGCCGCACAGGAACGGCAGGTCGGCCGACGGGGCGCGCGCGGTCTGCCAGCGCAGGTGTTCGCCGTCGGGGCGCACGCGCCCGCCGTCGAGCGGGCCTTCGAGCACGAGGCCGCGCGCTTTCGCGTCGGCCACGGTGACGGCCGTGTCGCGCGGCAGCAGGGCGAAGTCGACGATGCCTTCGCCGTGCCGCTGCAGCAGCTGCCACCAGCGCTCGGCGGGTGCGGGTTCGCGCCACGCGATGAGTTCGAAGTAGCTGCCGTCGCTGAACACGACGAGTGCGTTGTGCGTGCTGCGACCCGGATGGTCGCCGCCGCGCAGCACATGGAAGCCGAGCGCGACGTAGTCGGCGATGGCGCGTTCGAGGTCGTGCACGGCGATCACGACGTGGTCGAGGGTCAAGGGCATGGTGAAGGTCTTCCTTCCAGCAGAGGTGTCGTCATCAGGAGGCGGTGCGGGCGGCGCCCTCGCCGCCCAGGTAGGCATCGCGGATGCGTGCGTCGGCCAGCAGTGCGCGCGCCGGGCCCGAGAGCACGATGCGGCCTGTTTGCAGCACGTAGCCGTGGTGCGCGATCTGCAGCGCGAGGCTGGCGTTCTGTTCGACCATGAAGACCGAGACGCCCTGCGCGTTGATGCGCGCGATGAGCTCGAGCACCTTGTCGACGTACAGCGGCGACAGGCCCATCGTGGGTTCGTCCATGCACAGCAGCTGCGGCCGGCCCATGAGCGCGCGCGCCATGGCGACCATCTGCTGCTCGCCGCCCGAGAGCGTGCCGGCCAAAAAGCCCAGGCGCTCCGCCACGCGCGGGAACAGTTCGAGCATGCGCGCCAGGTCTTCGGCCACGCCCGCGCGATCGCGGCGCGCATAGGCGCCCATGAGCAGGTTCTCGCGCACGGTCATCGCGGGGAACAGGCGGCGCGCCTCGGGCACCGAGCCGATGCCCTTGCGGATGATCTGCGGCGTGCTCAGGCCGAGCGTCGATTCGCCGTTGAAGCGGACCTCGCCCAAGCGCGGCTTGAGCAGGCCGAGCACGATCTTCATCGTGGTCGACTTGCCGCTGGCATTGCCACCGAGCAGGCTGACGATCTGGCCTTTGCGCACTTCGATGTCGAGGTCAAAGTGGGCTTGCACCGGGCCGTAGAAGCTGTTGATCTTCTGGAGCTGCAGCAGTGGCGGGACGGTGCCCACCGAAGCTTGCGTGATGGCGCGTTCAGGCAGGTCGTCGTTTCTCCCCTCTCCCCAGAGGAAAGAAGGAGACAGGCCGGTGCGGGCAACGGTGGCGATCATGCGGGCACCGCCTCTTTCTGTGCTTCGCCCACATGGCGATGGCCGAGGTAGGCCTCGATCACCGCGGGGTCGTTGCGCACCGCGTCCGGCAGGCCTTCGGCGATCTTGCGGCCGTCGTCGAGCACGGCCACGCGGTCGGACAGCTGCATCACGAGGTCGAGCTTGTGCTCGATCAGCAGGATGGTCTGGCCGCGCGCCTTGAGGCCGCGAATGATCTCCAGCATCTCGGCCGTCTCGCTCTCGTTCATGCCAGCGGTGGGCTCGTCGAGCAGCAGCAGGCGCGGTCGCAGTGCGAGCGCGCGTGCAATCTCCACGCGGCGGCGGTTGGCGTACGAGAGGCTGTAGGCCGGATGGTCGGTGCGCGGCGTGAGCCGTTCGCCGAAGAGCGCGATGATCTCGCGCGCCTCGTCGCGCAGCGCTTCTTCCTCGCGTCGCACGGCGCTTGGCTGCACCAGCGCAAGCGCCAGCTCGGCCAGTGCACCGAGGCCCGGCACACTACCCACGCGTGGTTTCACGGCGCGCAGCCGCGTGTGCGCGCCGACCAGCACGTTGTCGAGCACCGAGAGGTTCGCGAACACGCGCCCATGCTGGAAGGTGCGCGCGAGGCCGCGCTGTGCGAGCTGCTGCGCGGGCAGGCCGGTGATGTCGTGCCCGTCGAAGCGCACCTGGCCGGCGTCGGGCTTGTCGAGGCCGGTGACGAGGTTGAACAGCGTGGTCTTGCCTGCGCCGTTCGGACCGATCACGCTCAACAGTTCGCCCTCGCCCACCTGCAGGTCGACGGCGTTGACGGCCGTGAGCCCGCCGAAGCGGCGCACGAGGCCGTGGATCTCAAGCAGCGATGGCATCGGCGACCTTCGCCTTCGAGTTCACGAGCTTCACCTCGGCGCGGATGGCCTGCGGATTGCGCAGCAGGTTGAGGATGGGGCAGTTGCGCTCCACCGCTTCGAACAGCGCGTCGATCTCTTCGCGGCTCGCGGGCGAATCGATGTGCACCGTGTAGCCGATCTCATGCGGCCAGATCGGCGTCTGCTCGTGGCCCGGCTTGCCGCCGCGCGGGTCGATGACGCCGGTCACCTCGACCTCGAGGCTTTCGAGCGGCACCTGCCGTTCGGCCGCCTGGATCAGGAAGATGTGCGTCACGCAGGTGCCGAGCACGCCCAGCTGCAGTTCGGGCGAACTCGGGCCGAGGTTGTAGCCCGCGAAATCGGGTGGGCTGTCGCTGATGACCTGGTGCTCGCGGATGCGCAGGCGGCGCACGCCGCTGCGGCCTTCGGCGCGCACGCTGGCCTTGAGCTGCGAGGGCTGCGCGGTGCCGGCCGCGACGGCGGCGTTGCGTGCCAGCACGGCGGCGCGTTTTTCGGCGAGGTAGTCGTTGAGGTGGCTCATGGGAGGGGGTTCTTTCAGACGGTGCCGAGCAGGCCTTGGGGACGGAAGCGGATCAACAGAAGCAGCGCGACGCCGTAGATCAACATGCGGTACTCGGCCGTCACGCGGAACAGCTCGGGCAGGCTCACGAGCGCGACCGCACCCAGCAGCGCGCCGCTGATGTTCCCGAGCCCGCCGAGGATCACCATCGTGAGCGCGAGGATCGAGATCTGCGAGCCGAAGGTCTCGTGGTTGATGTACGAGTACATGTGCGCGGTGAAGGCGCCGCTCACGCCGGCCGCGAAGCCGCCGAAGCCGAAGGCCAGCGCCTTGTAGCGGTCGGGGCTCACGCCGTAGGCACGCGCGGCCACCTCGTCTTCGCGCACCGCGCGGAAGGTGCGGCCCAGGTGCGAGCGCAACAGGCGCCACTGCAGCAGGGCCAGCAGCACCAGTGCGCCGAACGAGGCCCAGTAGATCGCCTCGTTCGACGACGCATCGCGCCCGAACAGCGACAGCGGCGGAATGCCCGACACACCGATCGGCCCGCGCGTGAGGCTTTCCCAGTTGAGGATGGTGAGCGCCACGATCTCGCCGATGCCCAGCGTGGCGATCGACACGTAGTGCCCGCGCAGACGGAAGGCCGGGAAGATGAGCGCCGTGCCGATCAGCGAGGTGAGCACGCCCGCGACGACGATGCCCGTGCCCACGGGCAGGTGCAGGTCGAGCACCAGCAGCGACGAGGCGTACGCGCCGATGGCCAGCAGCCCCGCATGGCCCAGAGAGATCTGGCCGATGGTGCCGGCCACCAGCGTGAGGCTCAGGGCGAGCGCACCGTAGAGCCAGGCGTTGGTGAGCGTCTGCAGCACGTAGGGCGACGGATCGAACAGCGGCAGCAGCACGGCCGCGGCGAACAGCGCGAGCAACACGCGCGGCGGCACGCGCCATGGCTTGGTCGGTGCGATGAAGGTGCCGGTGAGCGGTTCGGGCGGCAGCACACGCTTGCGGCCGAAGAGGCCGTTCGGCTTCCACACCAGAATGACCAGCAGAAGCGCAAACGCAAACAGGTTGCGGTACGGCGTGCCGAGAATCGCCACGCCATAGCTTTCGATGAGCCCCAGCAGCAGGCTGCCGACGATGGCGCCGGGCACGTTGCCCACGCCGCCGACCACCGTGGCCACCACGCCCTTGAGCGTGGCCTGGAAGCTCATCGCCGGGCTGATGTTGTTGTAGTACATGCCCACCAGCAGGCCCGAGAGCCCACCCAGCGCGGCGGCGATGGCGAACACGGTCTGGTTCACGCGGTTCACGTCCACGCCCATCTGCTGCGCGGCGTCGCGGTCTTGCGCGGTGGCGCGCACGGCCCAGCCGAGCTTCGTGAAACGCAGGAAGCCGAACAGCACGGCCGCGCTGGTGATGCCGATGCCCGCGATCAGCAGGTCGAGCGCGCCGATGGTGCCGGTGCCGATCTGCAGGCGCCAGTCGGGCAGCTGCGTGGGCAGCGCGCGCGGGTCGGGGCTGAACACCAGCTGCACGAGGATGTCGAGCACGAAGCTGATGCCGATGGTGGCCAGCAGCGGTGCGATGCGCGCAGCGCCTTGCAATGGCCGCAGCCCCACGCGCTCGATGAGCATGCCGAGCGCGCCACTGCCGAGCACCACCAGCGCGATGGTGATCGGCAGCGGCGTGTGCAGGTAGGTGATGCTGGCCCAACCGATGTACGCGCCCACGGTGTACACCGAGCCGTGCGCGAAGTTGATGAGGTGCGAGACGCCGAAGATCAGCGCGAGCCCGACCGCCAGCAACGCATAGATGTTGCCGATGATCAGGCCGTTGACCGTGTGGTCGAAGAAGGAGGTGAAGCTCATGCGACGCCTGCGGCTTTGCTCCCTCTCCCGCTTGCGGGAGAGGGTTGGGGTGAGGGTGCGGCGGCCGTTGCGAAGGCCTGTTGCTTGTCGAAGGCCCCTGCCCTCACCCTAGCCCTCTCCCGCAAGCGGGAGAGGGAACAATTCAAAGACCCGTTCATTTCGACGACGCCACAGCCGCCTTCTCGTCGATCTGCGCCCACTTGCCGTCCTTCACCACCAGGTTCACGCTCTTCACGCCGATCACGCGGCGCGTCTGCGCATCGAAGGTGGCCTTGCCGAAGATGACGCTGGGCACGTCCTTGATCTTGTAGAACGCATCGCGCACGGCCTTGCGGTCGGCCTTGGGGCCGGCCTGGCGCAGTGCGGCGGCGGCGTACACCACGGCGTCGTAGGCATAGGCGTTGAAGGCGTCGGGCTCCTTGCTGTACTTCGCGCGGAAGCTCTTCACGAACTCCTGCACCTCGGCGCGCGGCTCGTCGGGATAGAAGGCGGTGTTGGTGTGGATGCCGTTCACGGCCGCGCCGCCGAGCTCGATGAACTTGGGCGAGTAGACCGAGCCCACGGCGGCGATCGGCTGCTTCAGGCCCACGCTGCGCACCTGGCCCGCGATGAGCGCGCCGTCGGGGTAGTACGAGATGAGCACCAGCCCGTCGGGGTTGGCGTCGCGCACGCGCACCAGGGTCGAGCGGAAGTCTTTCTCGTCGGGCTGGTAGCCCTCGGCAATGGCGAGCTGCGCGCCGCGCTCCTGCGCGGCCTTCACGAGCACGTCCTTGCTGGTGCGGCCCCAGTCGGTGTTCAGGAAGAGCACGGCGATGCGCTTGAAGCCCAGCGTCTTCACGGCCAGGTCGGCGAGCAACGGCTGCGCGTCGGCCTGGCTGATCGACGGGCTCCAGATGTAGTCGCCGCCCTTGGTGAAGTCGGGGTGCGAGTTGGTGAAGCCCAGCTGCACGAGGCCCGCGCGCTGGTAGATGGGCGAAGCGGCCATCGAGGCGGGGCTGGAGAAGTCGCCCAGCTCGATGAGCACGCGCTTGTCGTTCACGAGCTTCTGCGCAATGGCGACCGACTGGCGCGGGTCGCTCTGGCTGTCCTCGAAGTTGTAGGCCAGCGGCCGGCCGTGGATGCCGCCTTGCGCGTTGATGTGATCGATCGCGAGGTCGAAGCCGGCCTTCCACTGCGCGCCGTACTGCGCGTTCTGTCCGGTGAGCGGGCCGCTCACGCCGAACCACACGGGCTCGCCGCTGGCGGGTGCGGCCCAGGCCGCGAGCGGCGTGGCCAGCAAGGCGGCGGACAGTGCGACCGCATGGCGCAGGAAACGATGGCGGGTGAACAGCGGCGGCATGGGGTCGGACCTCGGTGGCGGTGAAGAAGGGATGTGCAGGGCCGCGATTCTTCGCCGCTGTCCCCGTGCCGGGAACGAAAAAAAACGGAGAGGCTTATGCACTTTCCGAGCAAGTGAAGGGGCAAGCGCCAAGCGTCGCGCAGCCTCGTTTAAGCTGCGCGCCACATGAAGCGACGCCACCTCCTCCACATGCTCGCCGGCGTGCCGGCCACCGCCCTGCTGCTCTCAGCGTGCGGCAAACGAAAGGCCTCAGCCAATGCGTTGAAGCCCGATGCCCGCGTGCTGGCGCTGGGCGACAGCCTGACCTTCGGCTACGGCGCATCGCCCGAGACGGCATGGCCCGCGAAGCTCGGCGAGCTCACGGGCTGGCAGGTCGAGAACGCGGGCGTCAACGGCGACACGTCAGCGGGTGCGCTGGAGCGCCTGCCCGCGCTGCTGTCTGCCGGCAGCTACGACGCGATCCTGATCGGCATCGGCGGCAACGACATGCTGCGCGGCGTGTCGCCCGCCAGCACGCGCGAGAACCTCGCGGCATTGATCGAGCAAGCGCGTGCGCACACGCCGCATGTGGCGGTGCTGGCCACGCCGGCGCCCGATGCGATGCGCGCGGTGGTCGGCTCGCTCAGCGATGCGCCGTTTTACGAAGAGGTCGCGAAGTCGGGACAGGCGCTGCTGGTCGCGGGTGTGTATTCGGGCGTGCTGTCGGATGCGGCCCTGCGCTCGGACCGCATCCATGCGAACGCGAAGGGCTACGCCAAGGTGGCGGAGCAGCTGGCCGAGCAGCTCAAGGCTGCGGGCTGGCGCTGATCAGGTGGTTGGCTGCTGCTGCAGCAACTGCCGCAACAGGTCGACGTAAGCGCCCTGCACCAGCTGGCGCTCGGCCACGCCGAGCCGGGCCATGAGCGCATGGGCTTCGGCCACGCCGGCCTCGGCGGGCTCGCCCTCTTGCAGCACCACTTCGAGTTCGAGGAATTCACCGAGCCCTTCGACGCGGTCGAGGTGCACGCGCGTGCGGCCCACGAGGAACAGGCGGCGCTGCTTGCGCACGCGGCCGGCCTGGCCCCAGGCCAGCGTGAGCGATTCGCGCAGCGCGTCGGGCGTGGCGGTGGGCGTGATCAGGTAGAACGATTCCTTCGGGCCGCTGCTGTCGGCGCGGCGATAGAAGATGAGCTCGCCGCGGTCGGGGGCGAAGGTGCGCAGCTTGAGGCGGTCAGCGCTGTGCTCGCAGCGGAAGAAGGTGTCGTCCTGGGCGATCTCGAGGGGGCCCTGGTCGGCGAGCGTCATGGCGATTTCTGCGATGCGGTCCACGCTGTCGATGCGGGCTTTGATCTCTATGTTTCTTGCCATGTTTTCTCGTTTTCTTGGGGCTGGATTCGGGGCGCGTACCCAGTGCCCTGCGCACGGGACGCGCTGCAGGTGCTCGCCGATCAACAGCAGCAAAGACTCAGGGCGCGTTGCCCTGCGGCCCCACCGGCGGCGGCGCCGCGCGCCCGCTCGAGCCCGGCGCCAGCTTGCGTCCGAAGGACTCGCCCACGTTGCGCACAGGCCGGCTGGCTTTTTCCGACACGTTGCTCACGCCGCGCCGCGTGGCGGCATCGGCGCGGTTGACGCCGCGGCCGGCGGCGTTGGTGCCGCGCTGCACGCTGCCCACCACCTTGCCGCTGCGTGACGGCGACTTGATGGTGTGGGCGCGTTCCGCCTGGGGCGGGTTGTCGGCGCTCTGCGCCTGCGCGGTGACGGGCAGCCAGAGCGCGGCGGCGATGGCGGCGAGCGATGCGGTGATGTGAAAGTTCTTCATGGCGTCGTCCCCTGGGAGTGGTCTTCGGATTCGGCGGCGGCCGCGCGGGCCATGCGCTCGCTCTTCCAGTACACGTCGTCGCCGCCGTTCATGCGGTTGAGCACGCGTGCGAGCACGAAGAGCAGGTCGCTGAGCCGGTTGAGGTACTGGCGCGGCGCCTCGTTGAGTTCGGTGGTGGCGCCCAGCGACACCACCGCGCGCTCGGCACGCCGCGCCACGGTGCGGCACACGTGCGCGAGCGATGCGGCGCGCGTGCCGGCGGGCAGGATGAATTCGGCCAGGCGCGGCAAGGCGGCGTTGTGGTCGGCCAGGGCGTTGTCGATCTGCAGCAGCGCCTCGGGCTTGAGCAGCGTGAAACCGGGCATCGAGAGTTCGCCGCCGAGGTTGAAGAGCTGGTGCTGCACATCGACCAGCAGCTCGCGCACGGGCTCTGGCAGCGGCTCGCACAGCAACACGCCGATGTGCGAGTTGAGTTCGTCCACGTCGCCCATCGCGTGCACGCGCAGGTGGTCCTTGGGCACGCGGGTGTTGTCGCCCAGGCCGGTGGTGCCGTCGTCGCCGGTGCGGGTGGCGATCTGGGAAAGTCGGTTGCCCATGGGCGTTCCTCTCGGTTCAGGTCGTGAGGCCGGCGGCGTCGATCTTGCCGGCCAGCCATTGCAGTCCGGCCAGATGCTGCTGGTCGTGGCTGCACAGGTAGTGGATGAGGCTGCGCATCGTGAGCGGGCCGTAGCCCTCGAACACGGCCGTGCGCGCAAGCTGCGCGTCGCTCAGCTGCGAGACGATTTCCATCGTCTGCACGCGCGCGAGGCGGAACTCGGCGAGCACGGTCGCCGCATCGGCCGCGCCGTAATGGCGTTCGATGGCCAGCGGCTCGCTGTCGATCGATGCGAGCGTCGGATGGCTCTCGGCCAGCGTGCGACGAAAGCGCACGTGGTAGCCCTCGATCTCGATGTCGCGCACATGGCACAGCTGCTCGATGGCCGTAAAGGCCTCGCTGGGCACGCCCTCCCACGAAGGCGGCGCCCAGTGCCGGAAGGCCTGGGGAATGGCCGCGTAGTGGGCTTCGAGCTGCGATGGAAAGGCCGCAAGGGCTGCAAGGGTCGTGGGGTTCATGTCTTCTACTGAAGCGCATTATGGTGCGCGCTCCGTAAAATGACCGATCCCCCTCAGCCCCTCCAGGAGACGCCCGATGAACGCCCCGACTTCCACCTCGCACCTGATGCCGGCGCTCCATCTGCGCGATGTGCCCGCAGCCCTGATCGACGGGCTGAAGGCGCGCTTCGGCGACAACTGTTCCACGGCGATGGCAGTGCGGACGCAGCACGGGCGCGACGAGTCGTCGTTCGACGCACCGCCGCCCTCGGCCGTGGTGTTCGCCGAAAGCACGCAGGATGTTGCCGATGCCGTGAAGCTCGCGAGCGAGCACAGCGTGCCGGTCATTCCGTTCGGCGTCGGGTCGTCCCTCGAAGGCCACCTGCTCGCCGTGCAAGGCGGCATCAGCATCGACGTGTCGCGCATGAACCAGGTGCTGTCGATCAACGCCGACGACCTCACGGTGACGGTGCAGCCGGGCGTCACGCGCAAGCAGCTCAACGAAGAGATCAAGAGCACGGGCCTGTTCTTCCCCATCGACCCGGGCGCCGACGCCTCCCTCGGCGGCATGACGGCCACGCGCGCCAGCGGCACGAACGCGGTGCGCTACGGCACGATGCGCGAGAACGTGCTGGCGCTCGAAGTGGTGACGGCTGCGGGTGAAGTGATCCGCACCGGCACGCGTGCGAAGAAGTCGTCGGCCGGTTATGACCTCACGCGCCTCATGGTGGGCAGCGAAGGCACGCTGGGCGTGGTGACCGAGGTCACGCTGCGCATCTACCCGCTGCCCGAGGCGGTGTCGGCCGCGATCTGCTCGTTCCCGAGCATCGAGGCTGCGGTGCGCACCACCATCGAGACCATCCAGCTCGGCGTGCCGATCGCGCGCGTGGAACTGATCGACGTGAACACCGTGCGCATGGTCAATGCCTACGCCAAGTTGAATCTGCGCGAAGAGCCGATGCTGCTGATGGAATTCCACGGCTCGCCGGCCGGCGTGAAGGAGCAGGCCGAGACGGTGCAGGAACTGGCCAGCGGCCACGGCGGCAACGCCTTCGAATGGGCCAGCACGCCGGAAGAACGCACGCGCCTGTGGACCGCGCGGCACAACAGCTATTTCGCGGCCGTGCAGTCGCGCCCGGGCTGCCGCGTGATCTCCACCGACACCTGCGTGCCGATCTCGCGCCTGGCCGACTGCCTGCTCGATTCGGTGGCCGAAGCCGACGCCAGCGGCATCCCCTACTTCCTCGTCGGCCACGTCGGCGACGGCAACTTCCACTTCGGCTACCTGCTGGACCCGAACATCCCCGAAGAGCGCGTGAAGGCCGAGGAGCTCAATCACAAGTTGGTGACTCGCGCGCTGGCGCTCGAAGGCACCTGCACGGGCGAGCACGGCGTGGGCCTGCACAAGATGGACTTCCTGGTGACCGAGGCCGGCGTGGGCGCGATCGACATGATGCGCACGATCAAGCGCGCGCTCGATCCGAAGAACATCATGAACCCGGGCAAGATCTTCAGCCTCTGAACGTTCTCGCTCACGCGTAAAAAAGCCCGGCGGCTCGCAAGAGCGCCGGGCTTTTTCGTGGGCCTGAAGGCCCGCGGTTTCTTCTTACCTGCGGCGACGCGCCGGTGCGGGCTCGGGCGGCACGTAGGTCTGCGACGGAGCGACACCGCCGTCCACGCCCAAACGGCCTCCGCCGCCCAAGCCCTGGCCGCGCACGGTCTGCGCCTTGTAGTTGCGCAGCGAGCGGACCATCTGGTTGAAGGCGTCCATGAAGGCCGCGGCGATCACCTTGCCCTGCGCGGTGTTGGTGTAGCCGCCGAGGCCGCCGGCGCCGCTGCGACCGGCCAGGCCACCAAAGGCGCCGAAGTCGGTCTTGGAAGCGCTGCCCTCGGCTGCCGCGACCTGCACGCCCGAGCGGTTGTCGATGAGCGTCAGCAGCGCGCTGGCTTCCTTGGTCTGCATGCTGCCGCCGACCGCCGCGATGGCGCGGCCACGGCCGCCGCCCACGAGGCCGCCGAGCGCGCCGCCGATGCCGCCGGCATCGCTGTTGCTGAACACGATTTCGGGCGACAGGCCGTAGTCGGACGCCACCATCTGTCCGCGGCCGAAGTTGCTGCCGCCGCGCATCTCGCCCGACTGCTGCAGCGCGCGTTCACGCGTCATGGCGTTCATGCCGGCCGCGCCGCGCTCGACCACCACGAAACAGTTCGATTGCTGCACCAGCAAACGCAACAGGTTTGCAGTAGGCGGCAGGCGGTATTCGCCCGTGAGGATGGTGTACCAGCCGGCGTTGACGTTCTCGACCAGCGACACGGTGCCCAGTGGCGATTCGCAGCGCTCGAGCTGGCTGCTCGCGCCCGCCGTGGCACCGCCGGCGGCGCTGCCCGTGGCCGTGGTCTTGGCCGATTGGCTGCCCATCTGCATGTCGGTGGTGGCGCAGCCCGTGAGCAGCAGCGCGCCGACGGCGACCGCGGCGAACGGAAACTTGGTGACGAAGAACGGCATGGTGGACTCCCTCGGTTCGATGGTGATGGTCTTGCAAAACTGGAAGAAAAACCGCGATCGAGGATACGCGGAAAGGATTGCAGGAATCAATCAACCAAACGAACGCAGGGGCCCGCGTTCACAACTAGGCCGTTCGGCGGATGCGCTCGATGAGTCCGTTCAGCGCTTCGATGGAGCCGAAGTGGATCGCCAGCTCGCCGCTTTCGCCGCGCTTTGTGCGTTTCTTGATGCGCACCTCGACCTCGGCCGTCAGCAGGTCGGCCAGCTCTTCTTCCACGCGCTGCAGGTCGCGCGATTTCTCGCCGGCATTGCCGCGCCGCGACGGCGTGAGCGTGAACTCGGCCGCGAGCTTCTTCACCAGCGCCTCGGCCTCGCGCACCGACATCTTCTTGGCGGCGATCTGGTTGGCGGCGGTGATCTGCGTGCCGCGGTCGAGCGACAGCAGCGCGCGCGCGTGGCCCATGTCGATGTCACCGGCCATCAGCATCAGTTGCGCGGGCTCGGCGAGGTTCAGCAGGCGCAGCAGGTTGCTGGCGGCACTGCGCGAACGGCCGACGGCCTGGGCCGCCATCTCGTGAGTGAGCCCAAACTCTGTGACGAGGCGTTGCAGGCCTTGAGCTTCTTCCAGCGGGTTGAGGTCTTCGCGCTGGATGTTCTCGATGAGCGACATGGCCGCCGCAGCCTCGTTGGGCACGTCGCGCACCAGCACCGGCACGGTGTCCAGGCCCGCGAGCCGGGCGGCACGGAAGCGCCGCTCGCCCGCGATGATTTCGTACTCGGCGTTCTTGGCCGCGGCCGATTCGGCATCGAGCCGGCGCACCAGGATCGGCTGCATGATGCCCTGCACCTTGATGCTCTCGGCCAGCTCGTACAGCGCGCCCTCGTCCATGCGGGTGCGCGGCTGGTAGACGCCGGCGACCATCTGGTCGAGCTTCAGGGTGTTGGGGTTCTGCGGTGCACCGCCCTCTTCTGCCGAGGTGCCGCCGAGCGGGCCGCCCGGATCGGCGGAGGGTGCGGCCGTCGGGCCGAGCAGCGCTTCGAGGCCGCGGCCCAGGCCCTTGGGTTTCTTGGTCGCCATCAGTGCGTGTCTTTCGAGAGGTCGTTCAGGAGTTGCCGGCCTTCGGGCCAGTCGCCCAGGCCGGATTCGGCGTTCAGGTGGCCGCCCTTGCCGGCATCGACGAAGCGTGCGCCCCAGTCGGCGGCCAGCTGCTTCGAGCGCGAGGCTTCGCAGTACGGGTCGTCGTTGGCGGCGATCAGCACGGCCGGAAACGGCAGCGGCTGGCGCACGATGGGTGCCCAGCCGGGAATCAATTGGCGCAGGTCGTCGCGCTCCAGGTCGCCGGGCGCCACCAGCAGCGCGCCGCGCACCTTGTGCGTGTTGCGCGAATGGGCCGCCCAGGCGGCGGTGAGGATGCAGCCGAGGCTGTGCGCGGCCAGCACCACGGGGCCCGGCGCAGCCAGCACTTCTTCTTCGAGGCGGATCGACCAGTCGCCGCGCAGCGGTCGCATCCATTCGTGCTGGTCGACACGGCGGTCGCCGTAGACCGACTCCCAGCGGGTCTGCCAATGGCCGGGGCCGCTGTTCTGCCATCCGGGCAGCAGCAGGATGCGGGGTTCACTCATGGCTGGTTGCTACGAACTTGATAGCGCCTGCCGCCCGTCGGGGCGGGCATCAGACGGGGTTTTGGTCGGTATCGGCGACGGAGGAAGCAGAAGGCGCAGCGGCCAGCACGTCGTCGGGAATCGGCAGGTCGGGCACCACGCGCGGTGCGGGGGTGACCGGCGGTGCGACCGCACCCGAGGCGAAGGCGCTCGCGGGCGGCATCTTGGCGACCAGCTCTTCGGCGAAGGCGATGAAGGCCTGGCTGCCGCGGGCGGACGGGTCGAACACCACGCCCGGCAGGCCGTAGCTCGGTGCTTCGGCGAGCCGCACATTGCGCGGGATCACGGTGTCGAACACCTTGTCGCCGAAGTGGGACTTGAGCTGCTCGCTCACCTGCTGCTGCAGCGTGATACGCGGATCGAACATCACGCGCAGCAGGCCGATGATCTGCAGGTTCTTGTTGAGGTTGGCGTGCACCTGCTTGATGGTGTTGACCAGGTCGGTCAGGCCTTCGAGCGCAAAGTACTCGCACTGCATCGGCACGATCACGCCGTGGGCCGCGCACAGGCCGTTGAGTGTCAGCAGGCTCAGGCTCGGCGGGCAGTCGATCAGCACGAAGTCGTACTCGGCACCGACCGCGGCCAGCGCGGTGCGCAGGCGTTTTTCGCGCCGGTCGAGCGCCACCATTTCGACTTCGGCACCGGCCAGCTCACGGTTGGCGCCCAGCACGTCGTAGCTGGCTTCGGCCTCGACGAGCTTGTCGGACTTCACCCGCGCCTCGGCCACCGAGGCCGATTCGAGCAGCACGTCGTACACCGTGAGCTCCAGCTGGCGCTTGTCGATGCCCGAGCCCATGGTCGCGTTGCCTTGGGGATCGAGGTCGATCATCAGCACGCGCTGGCCTACTTTGGCCAGGCCGGCGGCGAGATTGACAGTGGTGGTGGTCTTGCCGACGCCGCCCTTCTGGTTGGCGATGCAGAAAATCTTGGCCATGTGTCGTCAGTGCGGGTCGTCGGGGTCGTTCAGCGCGAGATCGCGAGCTTGATGCCGAAGGCGATCAAGAAGGTGCCAGCCAGCTTTTCGAGCGTGGCCGAGATGCGGGGATTGGCGCGGATGCGCTCGGCCAGGAAGTGCGTGAGCAGCGTCGAGGTCAGGCCGTACAGGAAGGTCAGCGCGGCGATGGTCACAGCCATGGCGCCGAAAGTGATGAGGCCCTGGTGGCGCGCCGGGTCGACGAACAGCGGGAAGAAGGCCATGTAGAACACGATCGCCTTGGGGTTCAGCAAGGTGATCGTCAGCGCCTGGCGCAGGAAATGGCTCGGGCGGATGTTCAGGATCGGTGCTGCACCGGGCTTGGCCAGCAGCATCTTGAGGCCGAGCCACGCCAGGTAGGCGGCGCCCAGCCACTGCACGGCCTTGAAGGCGGCCGGGTAGGCAGCCAGCACGGCGGACACGCCCGCCACCGCCGCCCACATCAAAACTTGGTCTCCCAGGATCACGCCGAAGGTCGCTGCCAGACCGCCGCGAATGCCGCCTTTGCTGGTCGAAGTGATCAGCGCCAGATTGCCCGGACCGGGAATCAGAAGGAACAGGACGATGGCGGCGACGAATGCGCCGTAGTCAGCGATGCCGAACATGGGATTTGCCTCGAAAAAGAGAGCCAGGGGGGAGGCTTCGAGTCTAAGGCAGGCCGGCGCTGGGAAGATTGCTCCGACACCGGCTTTTGCCGGCGCCGTCGCATCTTTTACGAAATCAGGCGGCCTCTTTGCGTGCCCAGACGATGCAGCGCTCGGCGTCCAGGCCCGGCACCGTCAGTTGTTCCACGTGAAACACTGCGACGCCGGCGGGCAAAGCGGCGAGTTCGTCGGTCGGCAGCTTGCCCTTCATGGCGAGCCAGACACCGCCCGGCGCCAGCAGATGCACCGAGCCGTTGAAGAAATCGGGCAGCGACGCGAAGGCGCGCGAGCTGATCACCTCGTAGCTGCCGGCCAGCGATTCGACCCGCGCGTGCAGGCCACGCAGGTTCGGCAGCTCCAGTTCGGCCGCGACTTGTTGGACGAAGGCCGCCTTCTTGGCGACGGCATCAAGGCAGCTGACCTCGACGTCGGGCCGCATGATGGCGATCACCACGCCCGGCAGACCGCCACCCGAACCGACGTCGAGCAGCTTGCCCTTCCCTGCCCATTCGCGCTGCAGCGGTGCGATGGCGGCGAGGCTGTCGAGCAGGTGGTGCGTCATGACACCGGCCGGATCGCGCACGGCCGTGAGGTTGTAGACCTTGTTCCACTTGAGCATCAGCGTACCGTAGGCCAGCAGCTGTTCGCCCTGCGTGTCGGACAGGGCCACGCCCAGGGCGGCTGCGCCTGCGCGCAGCGTGGCTAGAGGCGTCGCGCTCATGGTGCGGTGTGCGGCTCGGCGGCAGCAGCTTCGGTGGCGGCATCGGCGGCGGCATCACGGGCGAAGGCCTTGTGCCCGCCCTTGCGCAGATGAATCATCAGCAGCGAGATCGCGGCGGGCGTGACGCCCGAGATGCGCGACGCCAGCCCCAGCGTTTCGGGCCGGTGCTTGTCCAGCTTCTGGCGCACCTCGAAGCTCAGGGCCTTGACTTGGCCGTAGTCGAAGTCGTCCGGCAGCTTCAGGTTCTCGAAATGGGCGGCGCGCTCCACTTCGTCGTGCTGGCGTTCGATGTAGCCGGAGTACTTGGCCGAGATCTCGATCTGCTCGATCTCCGTTTCGCCCAAGGCCGTGCTCGCGGCGTACTTGCCGCCGTCCAGCGACATCAGGGTTGCGTAGTTCACATCAGGCCGGCGCAGCAGATCGGCCAGGTTGTATTCGTGCTCGATGGCCTTGCCCAGCACCCGCGCCGACTCGGCCGCCGGCAGGTTGCGCGGGTTCACCCAGATCGACTTGAGCCGCTCTGTTTCACGTGAAACAACGTCGCGCTTTCGGCTGAAAGCGTCCCAGCGCGCGTCGTCCACGAGGCCCAACTTGCGCCCTGCTTCGGTCAGGCGCATGTCGGCGTTGTCCTCGCGCAGCTGCAGCCGGAACTCGGCGCGGCTGGTGAACATGCGGTACGGCTCGGTCACGCCCTTGGTGATCAGGTCGTCGACCAGCACACCCAGGTAGGCCTCGTCGCGGCGCGGCAGCCAGGCGTCTTCGCCCCGGCACTGCAGCGCGGCGTTGATGCCGGCGAACAGGCCTTGGGCTGCGGCCTCTTCGTAGCCGGTGGTGCCGTTGATCTGTCCGGCAAAGAACAGGCCGCGGATCGCACGCGTCTCGAAGCTGCTCTTGAGTTCGCGCGGGTCGAAGTAGTCGTACTCGATGGCGTAGCCCGGGCGCAGGATGTGGGCGTTTTCCAGGCCGGCCATCGAGCGCACCAGTTGGTACTGGATGTCGAACGGCAGGCTGGTCGAAATGCCGTTCGGGTAGTACTCGTTGGTCGTCAGGCCTTCGGGCTCGAGAAAGATCTGGTGGCTGTCCTTGTCGGCGAAGCGGTTGATCTTGTCTTCGACGCTGGGGCAGTAGCGCGGACCGACGCCGTCGATCTTGCCGGTGAACATCGGGCTGCGGTCGAAGCCCGAACGGATGATGTCGTGCGTGCGCTGGTTGGTGTGCGTCACCCAGCACGGCATCTGCTGCGGGTGCATCTCGGCCTTGCCCATGAAGCTGAACACGGGCATCGGCCCTGCTCCGCCGGGCATGCCGTCGCCGGGTTGTTCGGTGCACTTCGAGAAGTCGATGCTGCGGCCGTCGAGCCGCGGCGGCGTGCCGGTCTTGAGGCGGCCCTGCGGCAGCTTCAGTTCCTTGAGGCGCGCCGACAGGCTGATCGCCGGCGGATCGCCCGCGCGGCCGGCCTGGTAATTGTCGAGGCCGACGTGGATGCGGCCGTCGAGAAAAGTGCCCGCGGTCAGCACCACGGTGCGCGCGCGGAAAGAAATGCCCACCTGCGTGACGGCGCCAACGACGCGATCGCCTTCGATCATCAGGTCGTCCACAGCTTGCTGGAACAGGCTGAGGTTCGGCTGGTTTTCCAGGCGGTGGCGGATCGCGGCCTTGTACAGCACGCGGTCGGCCTGCGCACGCGTGGCGCGCACGGCCGGGCCCTTGCTCGAATTGAGGATGCGGAACTGGATGCCCGCCTCGTCCGTGGCAATGGCCATGGCGCCGCCAAGTGCGTCGACCTCTTTCACGAGGTGGCCCTTGCCGATGCCGCCGATCGACGGGTTGCAGCTCATCTGCCCCAGCGTCTCGATGTTGTGGGAGAGCAGCAGCGTCTTGGCGCCCATGCGTGCGGAAGCGAGCGCGGCTTCGGTGCCGGCATGGCCACCGCCGACGACGATCACATCGAATTCTTCGGGGTACAGCATTGGAAAAAGGAGCGCACCACTGGACGCGTGCGCGGCGCAAAAAAGGGCACTAATTTTAAGCGGCGATGCCCTGTCGTGCCCCCTGTGTGGACAAGCTAGGGGGCCATGCCAAAAATGACCAGAGCCCGCGTCGGGATTGCGTGGGTTGCTATATTTTTAATAGCAAACAACCCGCGTCAGGCGGGCACTTGCGCAGGCTCCGACACCGGATCGGGCTTCTCGATGCCCCGCAACTCGCCGCTGGGGGCCGGCGTGCGCGGCGGCACCGCGCGTTCGTCCTGCAGCTCCTGCACCGTGAGCTTCTTGTCCGTCATGCGCACGGCGCCGAAGATCGTGGAGAAGGCCACGTCCTTCGCGTCGCGCCCCGTGCCCACGCGCACCAGCCGGTCGACGGGTGCCATGCGCGTCGGATCGAACAGCACCCACTGCCCGCCGAGCCAGGCCTCGAACACGGCGTGGAAATCCTGCGGCGGCTCGTCGAACCACACATAGCCCACCACCAGCCGCGCCGGGATGTTGAGCGTGCGGCAGAAGGTGATGCCCAGGTGCGCGAAGTCGCGGCACACGCCGGCGCGCTGCACGAACACCTCGCGCGCGGTGGTGGTCGAGTCGCTGCTGCCCGGCACGTAGACGATGCTGTCGTGGATCCAGTCGGCAATCGCCTGCACCCGGCCGATGCCCGGCGGCAGGTCGCCGAAGAGCTGCTGCGCACAGCGTGCCAGCAGGTCCGACTCGCAATAGCGCGTAGGCAGCAGGTCGCCCAGCACGGCATCGGGCAGCTGGCTCACCGGCACCTCGGGCAAAGTGGCCGGCACATGGACCACCGGGCGCCGCACCGTCGCGCGGTAGGCGATGGTCAGCGGCCCAGGTTGGGCATCGAAGCGCACGAAGCGATTGCCGCTGTCGGCCTCGCAGCCCACCCGCAGCCGCGCGGGCGGCTCGATGGTCAGCGTCTCGGCCAGCACCGCCTGCGCACCCGTGCGCGCGGCCTCGATGTTCAGCCGCAGGTGCGCCGGCGCGTCGACCTCGTAGTCCAGGCGCAGGTCGATGTGCGACAGGTGCATGGCATGCGGCAAGGCGGTCAATCGAGCGCCTTCTTCACCGCGCCGACCCCGAGTGCGGCCAGCACCACGAACAGCACTGCCAGCACGAGGAACAGGCCGAACAGCAGCTTGGCGATGCCCGCCGCGCCGGCCGCCACGCCGCCGAAGCCCAGCAGGCCTGCCACGAGCGAGATGACCGCAAAAATGATCGCGTACTTGAGCATGGTGAACCACTCCTTTGCTTCGTTGCGGCGGGCATGCGCCGCCGTGTTCGGACTGTAGGAAGGCCCGGCCAGGCGCCCGATAGTCGGCGCGCGCAAGCCGCCGTAGGACAAAAACGCGACGCAGCCAAACCCGCTAGCATTCCCTGCGGTCACACAGATCTTTCCCTTCTATCCATTGGAGTTTTTTCGAATGAAGCTGTACTACTCGCCCGGCGCCTGCTCGCTCTCCCCCCACATCGCGCTGCACGAAGCCGGCATTGCCTTCGAGCCCGTGCTGGCCAGCACCAAGAGCCACAAGCTGCAGGACGGCACCGACTACTACGGCATCAACCCGCTGGGCTACGTGCCGATGCTCGAACTCGACGACGGCACCCGCCTGCGCGAAGGCCCGGCCATCGTTCAGTACATTGCCGACCTGGCCCCCACCAAGAACCTCGCGCCCGCCAACGGCACGATGCCGCGCTACCGCCTGCAGGAATGGCTGACCTTCATCGGCACCGAGATGCACAAGGGCTTCAGCCCGCTGTTCAACCCGGCCATGCCCGAAGAAGCCAAGACCATCGCCAAGGACCGGCTCACCTCCCGCTTCCAGTGGCTCGACACCGAACTCGCCAACAAGCAGTACCTGATGGGCGAGCATTTCAGCGTGGCCGACGGCTACCTGTTCACCGTCACCAACTGGGCCAAGCTCACCGGCCTCAACATCGCCAGCTTCACCAACGTCCTGGCCTGGCACGCGCGCGTTGGCGCCCGCCCCGCCGTTCAGGAAGCAATGAAGGCCGAAGGCCTGCTGAAGTAAGCCAAAGCGCGCAGAAGGCGACGCCAGCGGCGATCCGGGCCACTCAAGGGAAAACCCGGGTCACCGCAGCCACAAGCCGCATGCCGCGGCTTTTTTTTCGGGCGACGCTCGAGCATCCGTCACCAGGAAGCCGCGCCATGTCCGAATCACCTCCCCCTTCTTCTTCGCCCTCTCCCGTCGAACTGCGCGAGGAGATGCGCGGGCCCGTCATGTGGCTCACCATCGACCGCCAGGAGCGCCGCAACGCCATCAACGCGGCCGTGCTCGATGGCCTGTCGGATGCGCTGGCCCGCGCCGACCGCGACACCGCCGTGCGCGCCGTGGTCCTCACCGGCGCCGGCACGCGCGCCTTCTGCGCGGGCGCCGATCTGCAGAGCGGCACCTCGTTCAAGTTCGACTACGCCGCGCCCTACCAGGGCATGGCCAACCTCTTTCGCCAGGCCCGGCAGTCGACCGTGCCGTTGATTGCGCGCATCAACGGCGCGTGCATGGCGGGCGGCATGGGCCTCATGGCGATGTGCGACATGGCGGTGGCCAGCCGCCAGGCCGTGTTCGGCCTGCCCGAGGTCAAGGTCGGTGTGTTTCCCGCGCAGGTGCTCAGCGTGCTCGGCGGCCTCTTGCCGCGCCGCGTGCTGGCCGAGATGTGCATCACCGGCGAACCGATCGACGCCGCGCAGGCGCTCGAACTGAAGCTCGTCAACCGCGTGAGCGACGACGTCGACGACAGCGTCGACTGGCTGCTCGGCCGCCTGCTCGACAAGTCGCCCGCCGCCATCCGCCGCGGCCTGTACACCATGAAGAAGATCGAGGCCATGGCCTTCGAAGAATCGATGGCCTTCACCGAAAGCCAGATCGGCCTGTTCGCGCTCACCGAAGATGCGGCCGAAGGACAACTCGCCTTCCGCGAGAAGCGCAAGCCGCAATGGAGTGGACGATGAACAGCAGCAGCAACACCACCAACCCACGCGTCGTGCGCATCGGCGGCGCCTCCGGCTTCTGGGGCGACAGCAGCGTCGGCGCGCCGCAGCTCGTGGCCAGCGGGCAGATCGACTACCTCGTGTTCGACTACCTCGCCGAACTCACCATGTCGATCCTCGCGGGTGCGCGGCTCAAGAAGCCCGAGCTGGGCTACGCGACCGACTTCGTTGCGGTCGCCATGACGGCTGTGCTGAAAGACGTTGTGGAACAAGGCATCCGCGTCGTGAGCAATGCGGGCGGCGTCAATCCGCAAGGCTGCGCCGATGCGCTCGCCGCACTGGCCGCCGAGCAAGGCGTCACGCTGAAGATCGCCGTGGTCAGCGGCGACGACGTGTCGCCGCTGCTGCCCGAACTGCGCCTGTCGCAACCGCCCGTGCGCGAACTGCAAAGCGGCGCGCCGCTGCCCGAGCGCGTGCTCAGCGCCAACGCCTACCTGGGCGCGCGCCCGATCCAGGCCGCGCTCGACGCGGGCGCACAGGTCGTCATCACCGGCCGCTGCGTCGATTCGGCCGTCACGCTCGGTGTGTTGATGCACGAATTCCAATGGCAGCCCGGCGACTTCGACCGCCTGGCTGCGGGCAGCCTCGCGGGCCACATCATCGAGTGCGGCTGCCAGGCCACCGGCGGCCTGCACACCGACTGGGACACCGTGCCCGACTGGCCGAACATCGGCTACCCGATTGTCGAATGCAGCGCCGACGGCAGTTTCGTCGTCACCAAGCCCGCGGGCACCGGCGGCAAGCTCACGCCCGCTGTCGTTGGCGAGCAGATGCTCTACGAAATCGGTGACCCCGCGGCCTACCTGCTGCCCGACGTGGTGGCCGACTTCACGCAGGTGCGCATCGAACAGGCTGGTGAGCACCGCGTGCGCGTGCACGGCACGCGTGGCCGCGCCCCCACCGGCAGCTACAAGGTCTGCGCCACGTATGTCGACGGCTTCAAGACCGCGGCGCAACTCACGATCGTCGGCTTCGAGGCGGTGGCCAAGGCGCGGCGCACGGGCGAGGCGATCCTTGCGCGCACCGGCGCCCTCTTCGCACAACAGGGCATCGGGCCCTACAGCGGCACGCAGCTCGAAGTGCTCGGTGCAGAGTCCTGCTACGGTCCGCATGCGCAGCCACAGGCGCAGCAGATCCGCGAGGCCGTGCTGCGGCTCGCGGTGACGCATCCGCGCAAGGACGCGCTGGAGCTCTTCGCGCGCGAGGTCGCACCCGCCGGCACCTCGTGGTCACCCGGCACCACCGGTGCGGGCGGCGGACGCGCCTCGGTGTCGCCGTCGATCCGGCAGTACGCGTTCCTGCTCGACAAGGCGCGTGTGAGCCCGCAGGTGCGCGTCGATGGGCAAGCCATCGATGTGCCGCCCACCGTGGCATTCCCCGACACCTCGCCGGCTGCGCGCAGCACCGACGCCCTGCCCCTCGCCACGCCCGGCGACGACGCTATCGAAGTCCCGCTGATCCGCCTCGCGTGGGCCCGCAGCGGCGACAAGGGCGACACCTCGAACATCGGCGTCATCGCGCGCCATCCCGACTTGCTGCCGCTCTTGCGCGCGCAACTCACCGAGGCGCGCGTGGCCGCATGGCTCGCGCACCTCGTGCAGGGCCCCGTCACGCGCCACGAGGTCCCCGGCATCCATGCCTTCAACTTCGTCTGCGAACAGGCGCTCGGTGGCGGCGGCATGGCCTCGCTGCGCAACGATCCGCTCGGCAAGGGCATGGGACAGATCCTGCTGGCGCTGCCCGTGCGCGTGAACCCGGCGTTGCTGGCGCGGCCGCTTCCTTAGCACCAATCGGGACAACCGTGCGACAGCAGGGTTGAGACGGGCGGCTTAGCCTCGGGCCTGTTTCAACTTTGCCCTCCGTTTCACGATGTCCACCCTCTTCGACCCCGTCCAGGCCGGCGACCTGCAGCTCGCCAACCGCATCGTGATGGCGCCGCTCACGCGCAACCGCTCGCCCAATGCGATCCCGCCCGACATCGCCGCCACCTACTACGCCCAGCGCGCCAGTGCCGGCCTGCTCATCACCGAAGCCACCGCCATCAGCCACCAGGGCCAGGGCTACGCCGACGTGCCCGGCCTCTACGGCACCGAACAGCTCGACGCCTGGAAGCGTGTGACCCACGCCGTGCACGCCCAGGGCGGCAAGATCGTCGTGCAGCTGTGGCACGTGGGTCGCGTCTCGCACACCGAACTGCAACCCGGTGGCGGCAAGCCCGTCGCGCCCTCGGCCATCACCGCCAAGACCAAGACCGTGCTCATCAAGGACGGCGTGCCCACTTTTGTCGAAACCTCGGAGCCGCGCGCACTCGACGCAGCCGAGCTGCCCGGCATCGTCCACGCCTTTGCGGTAGCTGCACGCAGCGCCGTCGAGACCGCGGGCTTCGACGGCGTCGAACTGCACGGCGCCAACGGCTACCTGCTCGACCAGTTCCTGAAAGACGGCAGCAACAAGCGCACCGACGACTACGGCGGTTCCATCGAGAACCGCGCGCGCCTGCTGCTCGAGTCCACGCGCGCCGTGGTCGACGCCGTCGGCGGCGGCAAGACCGGCATCCGCCTGTCGCCCGTCACGCCCGCCAACGACGCGCACGACAGCGACCCGCAGCCACTGTTCACCTACGTCGTGAAGCAGCTTGCTCCGCTGAACCTGGCGTACATCCACATCATCGAAGGCGCCACCGGCGGCCCCCGCGAAATCGCCGACCGCCCCTTCGACTACGAAGCCCTCAAGGCCGCCTACCGCGCCGCCGGTGGCAAGGCCGCCTGGATGGTCAACAACGGCTACGACCGCCCGCTGGCCGAAGAAGCGCTGAAGGAAGGCGACGACCTCGTGGCCTTCGGCAAGCCCTTCATCTCGAACCCCGACCTGGTGCGTCGACTGCGCGAGAACGCGCCGTTGAATGAGCTGGACAAGGCGACGATGTATGGGGGTGGGGTGAAGGGGTATACGGACTATCCGGCGCTGGGCTGAGCCGGCCCTTCAGCGTCAACTTCTTCGCGCTTGCCCCGCCCTTTTTGACGGGCAGCACGTGAGGTGACGATTGTTCGCAGTGTGCGCTGCGCAGTCCCTGCAGACTGCGCCGACCTCTTTTCCTCTCCAGGACGTTGTCGATGCCGCGCACGCTGTCTGTTTCTTCTGCTGCGATCCCTGTTGTTCTTGGTCGGGCTGCACTGGAGCCCGTGCGGCTGTCAGGGCATGAGGGGCTCAATGGCCTGTTTGCCTACGAGCTGTTCCTCAAGACCCCGGATGTGCTGGGTCTGTCCGGCGTCTCTATCGCCGCGGACTTCGACCTCGATGCCTTCATCGGCCGGGAGATCAGCTGCGAGATCGAACTCGATGGCTCTCCTCCTCGCCAGATCAACGCTCTGATCACCGACGCGGCCCTGTGGGGCGAAGAAGGCCGCCACGTCCAGTACAAGCTCACCCTTCGCCCCTGGCTGCACATGGCCACCCTGCGCACCGACTGCAGGATCTTCCAGAACCTCAGCGTCGTGCAGATCCTGGACGCGCTGCTCGCCGGCTATGCCTTCCCCGTGGACAAGCGCCTGATCGAGCACTACCCGGTGCGCGACTACCAGACCCAGTTCAACGAGAGCGACTTCGCCTTCTTCTGTCGCCTGTGCCAGGAATGGGGCATCAGCTATCACTTTGAGCACTCGGACGGCAAACACCGCCTGGTGCTCTCGGATGCCATGGGGGCCTATGCAGCCGGCGATCCGCTGTACGAGCAGGTGGAATACCACGCCCCAGGCTGGAAGATCGATGCCGAGTACATCCACAGCTTTGTGCCTGCGCATCAACTCACCAGTGGGAAGTACGCCACCCGGGACTACGACTACACGCGCCCCAGGGCGGATCTGGGTATTTCTCGAACTGACCCGCGCCCCACGGGGCAGGCCGAGGGCGAGGTCTACCAGTGGCATGCATCCGCAGCGGGAGGCAGTCACTACGCCCAGCCCAATGCAGGTACAGATACAAGCACTGACCCTCACGGCGAAGGTCGCCTGCTGTCCCTGCTGCGCATGCAGGCACTGCGCACCCACGGCGCCAGAGCCCAGGCCAGCGGCAACCTTCGAGGCATGGTGCCTGGGTGCACCTTCCAGTTGAGGAAGCACCCCAGGGAATCGGCCAATGCCGAGTACCTGATCCTGGACACCCGCTTCCTCATCGAAGACGTCGCTGAAGACAGCCAGAACCGAGAAGCCAATCCTGACCGCAAGCAGCAGTGGCGCGTGCAGGTCGACTTCACCGCGCACCCGGTGACCGAACCATTGCGCCCCGAACCGACACAGCCCAGGCCCGCGATGGTCGGCCCCCAGGTGGCGCTGGTGGTGGGCCCCGAGGGGCAGAACCTGTGGACCGACGAGCTGGGGCGCATCAAGGTGCAGTTCCCCTGGGATCGGCTGGGAGAGAAGAACCAGCACAGTAGCTGCTGGGTAAGGGTGAGTTCACCTTGGGCAGGCAACCAGCTCGGGGGCATCCAGATTCCGCGCATTGGCCAGGAGGTCATCGTCAGCTTCATCGCAGGAGATGCGGACCTGCCGATCTGCATGGGAAGAGTGCACAACCAGGTGAACCTGCCGCCGTGGCAACTCCCTGGCCAGAGTGCATTGAGCGGGTTCAGGAGCCGGGAGCTGACGGAAGGTGGAGGGAACAGTGCAGCGGGCAGATCGAATCACCTGATCCTGGACGACACGGCCGAAAAAATCCAGGTGCAACTCAAGAGTGATCACCAGAGCTCAAGCCTGAGCCTGGGAGCGATCACGCGCATCGAGGACAACGCAGGCAGGAAAGACCCGAGGGGAGAGGGGTTCGAGCTGAGGACGGATGCCCATGGGGTGCTTCGGGCGCAGGACGGCATGCTCATCACGACCGAAGGCCGCCCCGATGCGGCCCGCCACGCCAAAGACATGGGCGAAACCATCCAACGCCTGACGAGCGCACGCGACCAGATCGAAGGCCTGGCCGAAGCGGCCCGCACAGCCGAAGCTCAAGACAGCAACGACGACCAGTCCACCGTCGCGCAAGCCATCAAGCAGCAGAACGAAGACCTCCGGGGTCACGGCAGCCCATCGACCGAAGGCCGCTTCCCCGAGCTGGCCGCACCGCATCTCGTGCTGGCCAGTCCCGCAGACATCGCAGCCACGGCGACCACTCACCTGCATGCGCACACCGGCACACACATCCAGCTCACCAGCGGCGGCCACACCTCCCTGAGCGCCGCCCAGCGCATCCTCGCCAGCGTGGCGGAAGGCATGCGCATCTTCACGCTCAAGAGCGGCATCAAGGCCTTTGCCTCGCAAGGTGACATCCGCATCGAAGCCCAAAGCGACGCCATCGAGGCCACTGCCTTGAAAGACATCGACATCGTGAGCACCGAAGACACGGTCTACATCACCGCCAAGAAGAAGGTCACGATCAACGGCGGCACCAGCTTCAGCGAATGGAGCGAAGGCGGCATCCGGCACGGTACGCTGGGCACGTGGATCGAGCATGCCGCGATGCATGGGACACCGGGGCCGGACAAGAAGCCTGGTCCCACGGCACAGACCGTGTGCTGGGAGTGTCTGGCACGCGCTGCACGTCAGGCCTCGCCCGTGGCGCCCCGCGTTTGACACGACCGACACCGATGGAAATTCCAGCGTACGAACGCGAGGCGTTCGAGGACGAGATTTCGCAGACCATCGCGCAGGACATTGGCACTTTCGCCCGCCTCTCGCGCCAGAGCGGTCAACGTTGCTACGCACTGGTGAATGCCGGCCAATGTGGGGTGGTCGATGAGAACAGGCAGGAAGACGGATGGGTGGCGCGTCTGGTGGCGCGATACCAACTCGATGCGACACCTTTGTTCCTTCACACGCCGGAAGCCGCTGCGGCCGGCGTCGGACCTTGGCTGGTCGAACTGCCATCCATGCCCGAAGCCACGGATGCATCGCCATGGCTGCACGACCTCGCGCGCGGAGCAGGTGCCGTGCATGCCCTCAGTCTCGTGGCTTCGCCATTGCGGCCGGTCACGCTGGCCGCGCATCTTCGCAGCTGGCTCGACGCCGTGATCCTCCCGGACCCTGCACTCGAGGACGACGAGGCCGTCGGTGCCGTGCTCCGCTGGTTCGATCCGCGCATTGGTTTCGACATGGTGATTCGCTGGCCCGATGACGTTCGGCAAGGCTTCTTGAGCGCTTTCACCTGGACAGGATGGGACGCTGAATTCCATCCGCATGGTCTTCGATGCAGCAAGCCATACACGCCCCAAAGCGCCGCACGCACCGCGCCCATGCGACTGGACAAGGACCTGCTGCTCGCCATGGCTCCGCTCAACCGGGCCGACGCGCTCCTGGCCCATGTGCACGAGCGTTTCGGATCACAAGCGTTCCAGCCCATCGCCCCTGCCTTGCAGCGGTGGGTCGCCCTCGATCAGCTGCAAGCCGTGCAGCAACTTGGCCTGAGCGATTTCGAGGACTGGATCACTTTGCTGCAGCAGTCGCTGAGCCTGCATCCCGAACTGTCGCGCCTGCCGGGCCTTGCAGAAAGCCTTGTCGACGCGCGAGGCGCAGGGCGCACGCTCGCCCACGTCTTCGAAGCGCAGCCGGCCGAGTGGTGGCAACAACAACAGAATGCCGCGCCTCGCATGTGGGCTCAGAAAGCGTCTCGCTTTCTCGCGCCATTGCAGGCGCGACGCGGCACACCCGATGCCGCTCATGCTTTTTCCACGCTGTTTTCGGTCGCGCTGCCCGCCGCCTGACGCCGACATCTCACTCATTCGCCTCACCCCAGATCGATCCGTCATGCCCTACCAACCCAAGCCCGGCGTCTGCGACTGCTCGGAAACACCGCTGCTCGAAGAAGAAGCCATCATCCTGTTCCCCTGCCTGGGCTCGCCGTTGTTGCTGGCCCCTGACCAGGTCAAGGCCAGCATCTTCATCGCCGCGCCTTCGAGCATGCGTGGCAAGGCCAAGGCAGCGATCCCGACCGGTGAGGCCGTCGATATGTACAGGCTGGTCGACCAGCATCTGCGTGTGGTCGACCTTTCAAGTAAACAGGAGTCTGAGCAGGCCGAGGGCTCGACAAAAACCGGCACCCTTTTCGGCGATGGCACGGCATGTGCTGCCGCCAAACCTTGCATCAAGGCCTGGCTTGTCGGCTCTTTCGGACCTGGGGCGCTCGTCAACGATCGGCACGGCCGCCCCTTCGCCACCATCGCCCCTGCAGCGGCCCAGATCTACACCAAGGTGCAGGACATCTACGAAATCGAGCTCGACTTGTCGGCACCGCCCTTCGCCGATCTGCAGAAGCCCGGCACCATGAAAAGCCTCGCCTGGATGATCCGGTTGGGCACCGAAGACCGGAAGCTCGAGGCCTTCAAAGGCGTCAAGTACGCCGAAGCCCAGGACCTTGCCATCGCACGCTTCCTGCAACAGCAGGCCGCGCGCGACCCCTGGCACTTCGACAAGCTCCACGAATTCGCCATGCCGCCACCCGATGTCCCGTTCAGCTGGAGCAAGCCGGGACAAAGGCCCGCACTGGACACCCTCCTCAAGAGCTGGCACCCCGTCAAGCGCATGACCAAGCCGCGGCTCAAGCTAGGGCATCTCTCCGACGTTCATATCAACGTGCGCCAGAACGCCATGAGCCGCAGCGATGCCAAAGTGCTCGAGGAGGCCGACACGGCTTGGAACCGGCCGGTCGGCAGCAAGGTCTGCAACAGCTTCGAGGCCCTCAAGAAGCTGTTCGAGACGATGGCCACGGGCAGCAACCAAGTCGATGTCGTGCTGCTCACGGGAGACCTGATCGACTACAACCGCAACTTCAATCCCATGGCGGAACCCGGTGGCCCAGGCAGGATCGGCGAGCAGTGGAAAGCCTTCAACCTGCTGGGCAACGTTTTCGACAAGGACAAAGGCCGCCGCCTCTATCCGAGGGGCCTGGACGACATGATGGTCTTCAGCCTGGTGCGTGAGATGTACCGCAATCCAGCGTATCAATTGCCCATCATCATGACCAGCGGCAACCACGAGGCCTACCAGGTGCCCTACGGCATCAGTGCACGCGTGGAGGCAGGGGACCGGCACAACTGGGCGTTCATGCTCGGGGTGCTCGAGACCACGACGCCCAACCGCCGCGACGCGCGCAAGCGCATGGAAGAGAACGCCCGCACGTCCTGGCCCGACGGCAACGTTCCGGCAGAGGCCCGACGGACACAACGAGCCCTTGCGCAGCCCGATGCCGTGGAGCGCCACCGCGCCCAGTTCGAAGCGGCCAGCGCCTGGACGCGCGGCAAGGCCAATGAAGGCATGAGCCGCGACCACAACATGACCATCTACGAGGCCTGTCTCGCCTATGGCCCCACCTACGGTCACGCATTGACGGGCTACAACTTCGACGGCGGCCAGTTCGACTGGTTCTATGCGCTGTTCACACCACTTGCTGACGTGGTGTATGCCTACGGCGCGGAGAGCACCGACAAGCTGGGTACCAAGGCCGGACAGGTGATTGCAGCGCTCGGCTGGGGCATCGACGAAAACTTCAAGAACCTGCTGGGCGTTGCCGAGGCGGGAGTAGACCGCCAAGGGTCGGGAATACTCCCACGCGCCACCGAATCCTTCAGCCAAAACCAGTTGAAGCTGTTGAAGCAGGCCCGGAGCTACAAGGCCGCGAGCGAAGGCACGCTCACCGTCGCCACGCATTTCACCATCGTGAGCTTCGACGAACCCGAGCCCTACAGCAACGTGACCAAGAAGAAGGACCGGGTCTTCTTCCACCCCCGCGACGGCGCCACCGGTGTCTGGGGCATGAAGGCGGCGCTGAATCACGTCAACGTCGGCACTTGCGAAAAAAACCAGGCCACCTACCTGGCCCAATACGTTCAGCCGATGGATCAGGCGAAGACCGGCCCCAACCCCAAGGTGGATTGGCATCTGTCGGGGCACAGCCATCGCTCGGGCGTCTACAAGCTCGGTTGGGACCCCCGTGGCATCTACGCGTCGGATGGCTGGCGTGTCGAGGTGCGAGAAGCCAAGGACCCAGGCATCCACAACACGCAAACAGTCAAACCGAACACCGTGACGGCGCTGATCGTCTCCAGTTGCGGCGGGCCCATCGGCTACCAAAACCTGGACGGCGAACTCAGCGCCTGGACCGGCCGCCCGCCCGCGGGGACCGCGCTCGATCCCGCGACGGGTGATATCCGGCAGGTGAAAACCGATCGGTGTCATGTCGAGGGCGAATTCAAGGGCAAGGGCTTCAACGAGAAGCCTCGGCTGGCGGTGGCACTCGACTACCTGCACGCGATGAGCGGCTTGCCCAAGAAAGGCAATATCCGCGTGCCATTGCGCTTCAAGCCTGGGTACTTCGCCAAGAGCGGTCAGTTGGAGCTGGTCTTGAGCGAGCAGGTGCGCAAGCTGGGGTGTGTGGTGAGCGTGACGTTGTGGGTGTTCGAGAAAAACAGCCAAAAGCGTCCCGATGGATCTCGCGAGGAAACCAAGACCTGGCATCCCATCGTGCCCCGCTTGAACGGCACCACATTGAGTTTCAAAGACGAAGACAGGGCGATGCTGCTGTCGATGATGGACGCCACAACTGCGAGTTCCAACAGCGCCTTGGCGATGGCGTGGAGTCCCCGATCGGTGGTCGAGAACTATCCCAACACCGAATACGTGATGCTCCGCCAGCGACTGGTTCAGGCCTTCTGTGAAGTGACGCTGAAAGAACCCAGCCTCACCGACGCGGGCGAAAACTGGGGCAAAGACGTGCTCCATGCAGACCCGTGGGTGTTTCCGATGGACATCGCACTCATCGACGGCAACGTGAACATGGGCGGGTTCAGCCTGGACAAGTCGGACCCTGCGCGTCCGAGGAGCGCTGTGTGGCACTTTGGCCGACCAATGGGAGAGCGTGGGGAAGTGCCCGATTGGGATTTCTTGTCCGACAACTTCGCAAGCAAAGGATATGTCGACAAGAAGTCCGCCATCTGGGTCAACAAAAACCCCGTGCGATAGGCAGTGCGTGCAGCGACGCGACTTCCTTTCTACCTTCGGCTTGGCAGCAGCCTCCCTTTTCTTCCCTTTGACTGGATGCTCCATGAGCAGCAAACCCAACATCAAGAGTTTCAGCAGGATCTACCGCTATCTGCAGGATCCGGCTTTACGTACCCGTGAAACGGGCGATGCGCTGCTGACAATCGAGGGCGCGGAGTTCAGTGGACTCAATCTTCAAGGACTGGTCTGGCGCCATGTGAAATTCGTCAACTGCGACTTTGCGGGCGCCTATGAAATCAAGCTCGATCGACTCGAGAAGAGCACTTTCGAGCACTGCAAGTTTGTCGGCATCCACGGTTTTGGCGACATGGTGGACGTGACGCTTCATCGCTGTGCCTTTGGTGGAGAAACCTATGTGATGGGCTACTCGGACAGCAAGCGCCTGGTGTTCGACGAATGCAACTTCGTCGGAACGGACAGCAACCGCAATCACTGGGGTGCAGTGGGTGGCTATGGAGAAGCAGAGTTCGTGAGATGCAAAGGCAAATGGTTTGACTTGAGCGGACTCACCAAGTTGACGATTCGAGACTGTGAGTTCGAAACCGTTTCGAGCAAGCACGACCCCAGAGAGGTGGCCAATGTGCATGCGCCCGTCTTGATCGAACGCAGCAAGTTGCGCGGCAGTTTCAATATGGTTGCGAGTTCAATCCAATCGCTCATCATCCGTGACACCGTCATCGACACACTCGGCTTGACCGGCGCCACCATCAAGGAAGAACTCCTGATGGAACGCGTGCGCGGCGGCAGCGTCGAGGCGATCGTCAAAGGCGCCCAGCGCCTCACCGTGCGAGACAGCCAGTTCACTCCTCCCACATCCGGCGGAAAGTTCGTTTTCAATCTCGCAAGCAACGATGCCCAGGAAGTGTTGATCGAGAACACCTCGGTCCTTGGCGACAACATCCTCGTGGACATTGGCGGCGGCCCACACACCGAGTCCCTTGTTTTCCGAAAGAGCAAGTTCACCCGGCTTGACCTGCAGTACGCCCATGCGAAGCATCTGCTCCTGGAGAACTTCGAGGCGAACTCCGTGCGTTTGAACGATGCCCGCATCGGCAAGCTGGAACTGAGCTCGGCCGTCTTTTCCTTGACCCTGGACCTGTCCAACACCCAAGTCCATGAATTCAAGAAAACCGGTGGAACCAACTTGAAGAAACTGGGCGGTCTCAAGCTCGACGGATCCAACATCAAGCTGCCGCAATGAAGCATCCGCACATGAAAAAATCGACAGATCCGCGTTCGACAGCTACCACATCGAGCTGAGATGACAGGCTGCTTTTCAGACCCACATTTCTTCCTGCTGTGCAGCATTCCCTGGCTTCTTCTGGGATTGCTCGTCGGTGGCATCGTGCTCGGGTTCAAGATGGCACGAGACGGAGCAGGACTCTCGAGGTTCATGGGGGTTTTGATCTTCCTCATCTGCCTGCTCGGTGCACCTTTTCTTCTCTGGTTCAACACGGTGATTTTTAGCAGCAACCTGTCGTTCGGCAGCAATTGGATGGGCACCCGATAGCCGGTGCGCTGTGGCCGCACCAGCGGCAGCCTGTTCCCCACTGCGAGCCGTACGCCGAACGAATTGCCTTCGCAGCACGCGGCACGTACCCTTGGTTATTTACCGCACGCATCCTGACCATGACGCGCATTGCCGAACGCCTCCACGCCCTGAGCCTCGTCCTTCCTCCCCCCGTCACACCACCTCCCGGCGTCCTCCTCCCCTTCCAGTTCGTCCGCCTTATCGGCCGGCGCGCCATCATTTCGGGCCATGGCCCGTTGAATGCCGATGGCAGCATCGCCAAACCGCTCGGCAAGCTCGGGGCCGAGCTGACCGTCGAGCAGGGCTACACCGCCGCGCGCCTTACCGGGCTTGCGATGCTCGGCAGCCTGCAGCGCGCGCTCGGAGACCTGGACCGCATCACCGCATGGACGCGCGTGTTCGGCATGGTCGCTTCGGCGCCTGGCTTTCAGCAGCAGCCAACGGTCATCAATGGGTTTTCTGACCTGATCCTCGAACTCTTCGGCCCCGAAGTCGGCGCCCATGCGCGCAGCGCCGTGGGCATGGCCGAGTTGCCCTTCGGCATCCCGGTGGAGATCGAGGGCGAAGTCGAGTTCGACGCGTGAGCACCGACGCAGCGCCCTGGACCCTGCGCCGCGCGACCGCCGACGACGTGACAGCCGTCACCGCGTGCGCCGTCGAGGCCTTCCGCACCTACATCCCACGCCTGGGACTCACGCCGCGGCCAATGACGCGCGACTACGTCGAGGCCATCGCGCACCTGCAGGTCTGGGTGGCCGAGCGGCCGGAGCAACAGATCGGCGCGGCATTGCTGCTCGATGTCACCGACGAAGGCTTTCTCATCGACGTGATCGCGGTGCACCCCGATCACCAGGGCAGCGGCGCGGGCCGCGCATTGCTCGAACTGGCCGAGCGCGAAGCATTGCGCCAGGGCCACGCGTCGATCTACCTGTTCACCAACGAGAAGATGACCGAGAACCTCGCGCTCTACCAGCGCATCGGCTACGTCGCGTACCGGCGCGAATCGCTCGACGGCCGCACGCGGGTCTATCTGCGCAAGCCACTGACGGCCGCGTGAACTCTCAGGCGTCGTCGCCGAAGGTCACGCTCACGCGCAGGCCGGTCGGCTCGGCGGCTTCGAGTCGCAGCTCGGCCCCCAGCAGCTCGGCATAGCGTGCCACGATCGACAGCCCCAGGCCCGCGCCCTGCCCCAGCTTCTGGCCCGCGGGCCCTTGGGCCCAGCGTTGCATCAGGTCGCGCTGCGCCTCGATCGGAATGCCGGGCCCGTCGTCGATCACGCTCAGCGTGCGACCTGCGAGCTCGACGGTGATCGTGCGCCCGCCGTAGCGCAGCGCGTTGTCGATCAGGTTGTCGAGGATGCCCTCCACCAGCGCTTCGTTCGCAAGCACCGTCACGCCGCCCTCGTCGAGGCCGCGCGCGCCCAGGTCGACGCCGCGTGCATCGGCGCGCGCAAGGTGCCGCAGCACGGTCTGCTCGGCCAGCATGTCGAGTTGCACGGGCGTGCGTTGCAGGTCGGAGCGTGCCTCGTCGGCCAGCGCCAGGGCGAGCAGCTGGTCGATCAGATGGCTCGCGCGCGCCTGCCGTTCCGACACGCGCGCCAGCTGTTCGCGCCACACGCCGGTGTCGTGCTGCGCGAGCCCGTACTCGGCCAGTGCACGGATGCCGGCCAGCGGTGTGCGCAGTTCATGGGCCACGTTGCCGACGAACTCGCGCTGCGCGCGCACGCTGTAGCGCAGCCGGTCGAACAGCGCGTTGACGGCATCGCCCAGGCGCTGCAGTTCTTTCGAGGTCTGCGCCACGGTCACGGGCGAGAGGTCGCGCACATCGCGGATGTCGAGTGCGCGCTGCAATTCGCCGAGCGGCCGCAGGTCGCGCCGGATGCCATGCCAGAGCCACACGGCCAACAGCGCGAGCAGCAGCACCTGCGGTGCCATGGCATAGAAGAGCAGCCGCTGCACGAGCGCCGCGCGGCTCAGCGTGGTCTGCGCCACGATCACGCGGTAGGGCACGTGCAGGCCGGGCTCGGCGTCGTGGTCGAGCACCACGGCGCGCAGCACCTGGCCGTCGTAGTCGATGTCGGAAAAACGATAACGCGAGCCTTCGCCCGGCAGTGGCGCCTTCAGGTCGGAATTGCCCGAGATCGGCGTGCCGTCAAGCCGCTGCACCGAGAAGTAGACCTTGTCGGTCTGGTCGAACAGCACGGTCGCCACCTCGCGCGGCGTCAGCATCAGCTCGATGCCGCGCTCGCCGGCCTGCACGTTGGCCGACAGCGCATAAGCATCGTCGAGCATGCCGCGGTCGAAGGCCTGTTCCGAAAAGTAGTTGGCGATGACCAGCGCGATCACCGCGCCCGCCATCCAGGTGAGCGCCAGTGGCACCAGCACGTTGCGCAGAACGCGCCGCGTGAGCGAAGGTGCCACACGCGTGACGGGTAGAACTTCCTCGCTCACGGGTGGCTTCTCACTCCTCGGCCTCAAGCAGGTAGCCGATGCCGCGCAACGTGCGGATGCTTGCACCCGAACCGAGCAGCTTCTTGCGCAGGCGCGAAATGAACGCCTCGAGCGCGTTGTCACCCAGCGATTCGTCGAAGCCCGAGAGCTTGTCCGACAGCGCCCGCTTGCTCACCGTGCGGCCCGGCGGGCTCATGAGTTCCCACAGCACCTCGAATTCGCGCGCCGGCAGATCGAGCGGTGCGTTGGCAACAGCGAAGCGCCGCGCCTTGCGGTCGAGCTTGAGCTGGCCGAGCACCACGATGTCTTCCGTGCCCTTGGCGCGCCGCACCAGCGCGCGCAGCCGCGCTTCCACCTCGGCGAGATCGAAGGGCTTGCCCAGGTAGTCGTCGGCGCCCGCGTCGAGACCGGCGATGCGCTCTTCGGTGCGCCCTCGTGCCGTGAGCACCAGCACCGGCGTGCGATCGCCGCGCGCACGCGCCTGTCGCAGCGCAGTGAGGCCGCTCGCGAGACCGCTGGTGGGGCTGGCGGTGGCGGGCAGGTTGAGGTCGAGCAGCACGGCATCGAAGGGCTGCACGCGCCACAGGTGGTCGGCGTCTTCAACGTTGGTCGACACGTCGACCCGGTGACCGGCGTCGGCGAGGCTGCGCAGCATCACGTCGCGCAGCACGGTGTCATCTTCCACAAGCAGGATTCGCATGGTGAGTGAATGAATGGTGGGTGGATTTGTGGGTCTGCCCTGGCAATGGACGCGTCAGCGGCCGGTCAGTCGCTCACCGCGATAAACGCGACATGAGCATACGACACACCTCCCGATGAGTGCACGCGATCCCTCCGATCCCTTGAGCCTGGTGTCCCCCGCCGTGCAGCGCACCGCGGTGGTTCTGCTCCATGGTTTATGCAGCACGCCTGACGAGTTGCTGACCGTGCAATCGACCTTGCAGCGCCACGGGTATGCGGTGCAGCCGCTGTGCATCGCGGGCTACTCGTTCGACGCCGCTGCGCCGCTGCAGCAGGCCGTGCCTTTCGAACGCTGGCTCGACACCCTCGAAGCGCACGTGAAAACGCTGCGGCGCACGCACGACCGCGTGATGCTGGTCGGCATCTCGGCCGGCGCCTCGCTGGCGCTGGGCGGCGCGATCCGTTGCGGGCGCGAGGTGGATGCATTGGTACTCATGTCGACCACGCTGCGCTTCGACGGCTGGGCCGTGCCACGCACGCGCTTTCTGCTGCCGCTGGCTTTCTACACGCCGCTGGGCCGCTTCTGGCAGTACCGCGAGCGCCCGCCCTACGGCGTGAAGAACGAGCGCGTGCGCACCTGGATCGAGCGTGAACTGCGCCATCGCCAGGTCTCGCGCGCTGGCAGCGCGGTGATCGGCGTGGGCCACCTGCGCGAGCACGACCGGCTGATCCGCCACGTGCGGCAGCGCCTGAACGACGTGCAGTGCGACCAGGTGCTGGCGCTGCATGCACGCGAGGACGAGGTGGCCAGCCTGTCGAACCTCGACCTGCTCGTGCGCGGGCTGCGCTGCGCCTCGCTGCGCACCGTGGTGTTGAACAACAGCTACCACATGATCAGCATCGACAACGACCGCCAGCAGGTGGTGCGCGAAACCCTCGCCTTCGCCGAGACCGTGGCCCACGGCCCGGTGCCCGAACCCGTGTTCCGCGTCCGCGGACTTTCTGCTCTTCACGCCTGAAAGAAAGGAACCTCCTCATGTCTTCCTCTCCCACCTTCAACAGCATCGCCACCATCCTCGAGACCGACTTCCGTGTGGAACGCGCGAACATCTCGCCCACCACTGCGCTGTCGGACCTCGGTCTCGATTCGCTCGCGCTCATGGAGTTCGTCTTCGCGGTGGAAGACGCCTTCCACCTGCGCATTCCCGAAGACCGGCTCGACCCGCGCGAAGCGGGCATCACGCTGCAACGGCTGTGCGAAGTGATCGATGCCGAAGGTGAAGCAGTCGCTGCACACACCGAACCCCTGGCAGCAGCGGCATGAGCAGCGGCGCCGCCCACGCCGTGCTCGCGGCGGCTTCGACCGCGCACACCGCCGCCGCCCCCGTGCACGTGAGCGGCATCGGCTTCGTCACGCCGCTCGGACGCAGCATCGAAGCCCTCGACGATGCGCTGTTCGCCGGCCGTTCCGCGGTGCGCGCACAGACGCTCGAGATCCCGGGCATGGACCCGATGGCGATCGCCGCCGCCACCTGCGACTTCGACGCCAGCGGCGTGCGCAGCGCCTCGCGCTTGCCGCTGGACCGCGGCACCGCGATGGCATTGGCCGCCGCACAGGATGCCGCGGCCGATGCCGGGCTCGACCTCGACACCATCGACCGCGACCGCCTCGGCGTCTTCTGGGGCAGCGGCCTGGCCGGCGCCGGCACCTTCGACGCCACCACGCGCGCGCTCTACGGCGAACAGCGCCGCATGCGCCCCACCACCGTGCTCACCGTGATGCCCAACGCGGCCGTCGCCGAACTGGCGCTGCACTTCGGCGCACGCGGTGCGGCGTTGGCCTATGCCTGCGCCTGTGCCTCGTCCGCGGTGGCCATCGGCGAAGCCATGCGCGCCATCCGCGGCGGCTGGATCGACATCGCCATCGTCGGCGGCCACGACGCCATGCTCACGCCCGGTGTGATGGCCAGCTGGTACGCGATGCGCGTGATGGCGCCGCCGCCGGTGGATGCGCCTGCGTCCGCGTGCCGTCCGTTCTCGGCCGACCGCGCGGGCTTCGCCATCGGCGAAGGTGCCGCGGCGCTGGTGCTCGAGTCGGAAGCCCATGCGCGGGCGCGCGGCGCCGGCGCGCAGCCCTTCGTGCTCAGTGGCTACGCGAGCAATTGCGACGGCACGCACATCACGAATCCCGATCCGGCCGGCCAAGTCCGCGCCATGCGTGCGGCGCTGCGCGATGCCGGGCTCACGCCGTCAGACATCGGCCACATCAACGCCCACGGCACGGCGACCACAGCGGGCGACGCCGCCGAAGCTGCGTCGATCGGTGAACTGTTCGGCGACGCCGCACCGGTCAGCGCGACCAAGGCGATCCACGGCCATGTGCTCGGCGGCGGTGGCGCCATCGAACTCGTGGCGGCGTTGCGCGCATTGGCCCGCGAGGCTCTGCCGCCCATCGCCCATCTGCAGACGCCGGATGCCGCGTTCAACAACGTGGATTTCGTGCGCGGCACCGCACGTGAGGCGCGGGGGCTGCGCCATGTGCTGTCGAATTCCTTCGCCTTCGGCGGCACCAACGCGGTGATCGTGGCGAGCCGGCGCCTGGCCGATCGTTGACTCTCGTCAGAGCCCGTACGACGTTCGGTTGCCTTCGATGCGCGCCTGCTCCGAATCGGGAAACTTCTGTTCCGCGAGCAGGCGCCGCAGCGCTTCCCGACCTTGGTCGGGAGCGTTCGCGTAATAGGCGCTCACCACGAGTTCGTCGAGCGCACGCCACGCGTACACGGCCGCATCGACATACAGCGCATCCGACGGACAGGCGATGGCCGCCGCTTGTTGCGCGTAGAGATGCGCGAGCGCCAACTCGTCGCGCAGCCGATGGAAACGTGCCAGCGCGCACAACGGCTCCGCGCGCGTCGGTCGCATCTGGTACGCCTTGAGATAACCCTCGCGCACCTGCGCAGCATCGGCGCCGAGCCGCTCGTCGAGCGCTGCCACCTGGAACAGCGAGAACCACACCTCTTCGTCCCATCCACCCATGGTTGCGCGCGTCGTGTAGTGCGCGCGGCCTTCAGCAAGCAGGCCCGCATCGCGGCAGCTCTGCGCCAAGTAGAAGCGGTAGCGCGTGTGATCGGGTTCGTCGTGCAACGCACGTTCCAGCACCTCGATGTCGCGCAGGCAGGTGTCGACGCTGCGCGCACGCGCGCCGTCGCGCGAGACCTCGATCGAAGGCGCCATCAGGTGCGCCCACGTGTGCGGTGCGTCGCAGCTCAGGTGCTCATGCAGCACGCCTTCCCAACGCCACGGCAGATGCGTCGCGACCAGCGTGTTGCGGAAAAAATGCAAGCCATCGCTGTCGCACTGCAGCTGGTAGCCATCGCCCTCCATCGGCGGCCAGGCGAAGCCTTCGGGCACCACCAGTGTTTCGTCGGCATCGATGAACAGCAGCAGATCGCCGTGCGCGCGCGCCAGCTCGAGCGCCTCGTTGCGGTTGGACGCGAAGTCGACCCAAGGCCGTTCGTGCAACTCGCCGGGCAGGTCGCTCATGAACTCGCGGACCAGGTCTTGCGTGCCATCGGTCGAGCCGGTGTCGACGATCACCCAGTGGTCGATCCATGGCTTCACCGAAGCCAGGCAGCGCGCAATCACAGGCGCTTCGTTCTTGACGATCATGTTGAGGCAGATGCGCGGCATGGCAAAAACGTCCGGGAGAAGAGAGAGAGAGAGAGAGAGAGAGAAGAAGAAGGCGACAGAGCGCCGACGACTATAGCCACGCCTTGCTATGCTCCCGCGCATTCACCCCGCCAGATCACAGAGAAGAACAAAAGGGAAGACAGGAGACCCACGCACCATGCACCGCCCCGCCGCTGCTTCAGATTTCGACACCGTCTTCGATCTCTACATGCATGAGAAAGTCGTGCCCTACCTGGGCTACGACCCGATGCCGCGCGACGACTTTCGCGCGATCTTCCAGGAGCTGCTCGACAGCCGCGGCTTCTTCATCTTCGAGGTCGATGGCCAGGTCGCCGGCTTCTACCGCGTCACACGCTACCCGGGCCGCGCACAGCATGTGGCGAGCCTGGGCACGCTCGCGGTCGATCCGACTCTGCATGGCCGCGGCATCGCGCGGACCATGGTGACCGACGTGCTCGCGCGGCTGAAGGCCGAAGGCGTTCGCCGCGTCGAGCTGATGGCCGAGAGCGACAACGCCACGGCCCTTCGTTTCTATGCCCGGCTGGGCTTCGTGCAGGAAGGCACGCTGCGCCAGTTCTACCGCCGGGCCAATGACGCGGACTTCATCGACGAGCACCTGATGGCGCTGCTGTTCGACTGATCCGCTGTCGCGGTCAGTGCTGTTGTTGCTGCTGGTGCTTCGGCTTCCAGCGCCGCAGCAACAGCGCATTGGCCATCACGCTCACGCTCGACAGCGCCATCGCCGCACCGGCCACCACCGGGCTCAGCAAGCCGAAGGCCGCGAGCGGAATGCCGGCCACGTTGTAGGCAAAGGCCCAGAACAGGTTCTGCCGGATCTTCGCCACCGTGCGGCCCGAGAGCTCGAGCGCTTCGGCCACGAGGGCGAGGTCGCCGCGCATCAGCGTGATGCCGGCCGCTTCCATCGCCACGTCGGTGCCGCCGCCTGAAGGTGCCATCGCGATGCCCACGTCGGCCGCGGCCAGTGCGGGCGCATCGTTGGCACCGTCACCGACCATCGCCACCACGTGGCCGTTCTTGCGCAGCGCGCTCACCTGCTCGGCCTTGTCGGCCGGCAGCACGTCGGCGCGCACATCTTCGTCCGGAATGCCGAGCCGCGCCGCCATCGCCTGCGCTGCGCGCAGGTTGTCGCCCGAGATCATCACCACGCGAAGGCCGCGCGCACGCAGCGTGCGGATCGCTTCGGCAGCTTGCGGCTTCGGCTCGTCGGCGAAGGCGAGCAATGCCTGCACATGCGCGGAACCGGCGTCGTCGAAGCGCAGCAGTGCGGAGACCGTCGCGCCTTGCGACTGCAAGCGTTCGATGTCGGCTTCAGCCGGCATCGCATCGAGTTCGCGGCACCAGCGCAGGCTCGCGATGGCCCAGGTCGCGCCGTTCACTTCGCCGCGCACGCCGCGTCCCGGCATCGCCTGCATCGCACCGAGCGGCGGCGCCTGCAGGCCGCGTTCGGCAGCAGCCGTCAACACAGCGCGTGCGAGCGGATGCTCGCTGCCGCCTTGCAAGCTGGCGGCCGTGGCGAGCAGGTCGTTCTCGTTGGCCAGCGCACCGGCCGCGGGCAGCAGCGCCGTGAGCACGGGGCGGCCCACGGTCAGCGTGCCGGTCTTATCGAAGGCCACGGTGTCGACGCGATGTGCAATTTCCAAAGCGCGTGCGTCCTTGATGAGGATGCCGTGCTTCGCAGCCACGCCGGTGCCCGCCATCACCGCCACCGGCGTCGCAAGACCCAGCGCACACGGACAGGCGATCACCAGCACCGCCACCGCATGGATCAGCGCCGTTTCGACGCCGGCACCCGCGACCATCCAGCCCGCGAACGTGACGAGTGCGATCACCAGCACCACCGGCACGAACACCGCCGCCACCTGGTCGACCATGCGCTGGATCGGCGCCTTGGCGGCCTGCGCGTCTTCGACCAGCCGGATGATGCGCGCCAGCACGCTCTCGGCGCCGACCGCGCGCACCTCGATGACCATGCGGCCGTCGCCGTTCACCGCGCCGCCGGTCAATGCGTCGCCGGGGTTCTTGGCCACGGGCAGCGGTTCGCCCGTGAGCATCGATTCATCGACCTCGGACTGCCCTTCGAGCACGCGCGCATCGGCCGGCACGCGTTCGCCGGGGCGCACGGCGAGCCGGTCGCCGACCATCACGTCGGCCAGCGGCACGTCGCTTTCCTTGCCGCGTGCATTGATCAGGTGCGCCACTTCGGGCCGCAGTTGCTGCAGCGCGCGGATCGCCGAGGTGGCCTGGCGCTTGGCGCGCGCCTCGAGCCACTTGCCCAGCAGGACCAGCGTGATCACCACCGCCGAGGCTTCGAAATACAGGTGCGGCACCATGCCGTGCCCCGCATGCTCGCCGGTGGCAGCGCGCCACCACAACCACAGCGACAGGCCGAAGGCTGCGCTGGTGCCCAGCGCCACCAGCAGGTCCATGTTGCCGGTGCGGGCCTTGGCCGCATGCCAGCCCGCGCGGTAGAAACGCGCGCCGAGCCAGAACTGCACCGGCGTCGCGAGCAGCAGCTGCACCCAGGGTGGCAGCATCCAGCTCTGGCCGACGAGGTCGCCGAGCATCGGCGCCATCAGCGGGATCGACAGCGCCAGGCCGACGGCCACCGGCATGAAGCCGTGCCAGGGCGACATCGCCGCGGCCTCGTCTTGTGCGGTGCTTTCGGCGCGCGGCTCGTAGCCGGCGGCACGCACGGCACGGCGCAGCAGCAGGGCCATGTCCTCGCCGCCGGTGGCCACGATGCGGGCCGACTCGGTCGCGAGGTTGACGCTCACGTCCTGCACGCCGGGCACGTTCTTGAGTGCGCGCTCCACACGCATCACGCACGAGGCACAGGTCATGCCGCCGACCGAGAGGTCCAGCGTGGCGGCGGCCGAGGAGGGTTGGGGCTGAATGTGTTCCATGGTCCCGAGGCTAAAGCCTGACACCATGGCAAGGTCAAGCGCGGGTCTGTGAAAGCCCTTGGCTGGACATTGACATCGTGAGAGGGTTGAAACTGGCGTCGTCCCCGATTCGGGGGTTCAATCCTTCCACCCTTCATTCAATCATCCATTCCCCACAAGGAGCAACGACGATGAGCCAGAAATTCCAGGTCTCCGGCATGAGCTGCGGCCATTGCGTGAACGCGGTCCAAGATGCGGTACAGACGGTCGATCCGCATGCACAGGTCACGGTCGATCTCGAAACCGGTCATGTGGACGTGTTGAGCCAGCAGCCGCGCCAGGACATCGTGGCCGCGATCGAGAACGCCGGCTACGCCGTTCAATGATGGCGGCGACCACGGCCCCTGGCCGCCAGGTGGCCATCGGCGAGGCCGCGCGGCTGTCGGGCGTGTCTGCGCGCATGGTGCGCCACTACGAAGGTCTGGGCCTGCTGCCCGCGGTGGCGCGCACCGAGAGCGGCTACCGGCAGTACAACGACGCCGACATCCACACGCTGCGCTTCATCAAGCGCTCGCGCGATCTGGGTTTTTCGATGGAGGAAATCGCCGAACTGGTCGGCCTGTGGCACAACCGCCGCCGCGCCAGTTCGAGCGTGAAGCGCATCGCCGAAAAGCACCTCGGTGAACTCGAACAGCGCATCGCCGACATGCAGTCGATGCGCAGCACGCTCGCACACCTCGTGCATTGCTGCCATGGCGATGCGCGGCCCGACTGCCCGATCCTGGACGACCTGAGCCAGGTCTAGCGCTAGGCACTCCCCCAGGCTTCGCGCACTTCGTGTCGCTGCGCCAACCCCCTCGCCGGGGGCGATGCCGGTGGCCCGGCAAAGCCGGTTCCACGGTATCCCTGGAAAAAGTCAGGCGTTTTTAACGAGCGACAGCACCTGGCTCGTGTCCAAAGTACGCGCCCGTTCCTGGATCGCCGGCAGGTACTGCGTCTGCAGGCCCTGTCCTTCCTTCACCACGTTGGAGAACGCGTCCTTCAGCATCTGCGTGGACAGCGTGCGCCCGCCCGCGTAGTAGCGCTTGGCCACATGGCCGAGCGCATAGGTCGACGCGAAGCTCATGCCCGAGCTCACGGCCTGCTTGCCGAGACCGCCCAGCAGACCGCCGCCGACCTTGCCCAGCAAGCCGCCGAGCAGCTTGCGCCCGGCCTGCTCCAGGTACTGCGAGGTCAGGCCCACGCCCACGGTGGCCAGGAAATCCTTGATGTGGCCGGTGTCCAGCTGGTAGCCGTGCGCCTGCCCGATGCGGTAGACCAGCTTCATCTGCAGCGGAATGATCGCCATGGTCGACAGCGTCTCGGGCAGCAGCTCGAGCGCGCCGTTGAGGATGGCGGCGTTGAGGATCGCGCGGTCCAGCTCGGTGCTGTCGGGCGCCTGCGGCGGCGCAGGGGCTGCGGTCGTTGCTGCCGTTGCAGCCGTTACCGCCACAGCCGCCGGCACCGCGGCGGCAATGTCTTCCGCCCGCTGCGAGAACTGCGCCGCCGAGGCGTCCAGGCCGAGCGAGCTGCGCACGTCCATCAGGAAGAGCCGCTCGGGCTCCGACTGCACGCCGTCGGCGTCGCACATGCACACCGCCATCTCGTACGCCAGCTGCCGCGACTCGGCGCTTTTCAGCTCGCCGGCCACCGATGCCAGCGACACCCGCTTCATGAGCACGTCCTGGTAGATCGTCGGCAGGTTCACGCCGTCGGCCTGCGACAGGCCCTCGGCAATGCGCTTGATCTCGGCGCGCTCGCGTTCGTGCTTTTCGCCGTCGACGAAGGCCGCCAGCAGGCTCAAAGTGACGATCGCTTTTGTTTCAGAAGGTGTCATGTTCGAGATTTTTCGTCATGTGAAGGAGCCGATTGGGTCCGGGCCGCGCCCGAAGGTTCCTCCACGCGTTCTCCCCACAAAACTGGGGCAACTCTGTGGATAACCCCGGCACTGCTCTGTAGGGGCGTTGCAAGTTATTGATTTGCAAAGGAAATCTACAACCTGCTCAATTAACAGGCACTTAATTTCTCGACCCGAAAACCGCCTTTCGCAGAATTGCGGAAGGCTGTCAAAGGACAACTCTGGGGAGAGTTCTGGCACAAGCCATCGGTTATCCACAGGGCCGGCGGGTTACCCCATGTTGTCCAAGTTCCGGGTACACCACGGAAGCGCGGGTGCGCACAGTGACGCGGGCATGACAAGTCGTTGTCACGTCAAGGAAAAAGTGACCTTTCCACAGAAGGGTGCGACCCTTATCTACTACTACTAATTTGAATAAGAAGAATAAGAAGACAGGAAGAGGAAAAGCCGCGCCCGAAAAAAAAAGCCGCGAAAGGCCGCGCCGGTCTCCGGCGCCTCGGGCGAAAAACCGGGCACGGGTCGTCCTTGGGCCTCGCTAACATCGCTGGATGAGCTTCAAACCCCGGATCCTGATTGCCGAAGACGAATCGGGCATCGCCGACACGCTCCAGTACGTTTTGAGCAGCGACGGCTTCCAGCCGGTCTGGTGCGCCACGGCCGAAGAAGCCATCGCGCAGTTCGCGCAGGAACGCCCTGCGCTCGCCATCCTCGACATCGGATTGCCCGACCTGAACGGCTTCGAGCTCTTCAAACGCCTCCAGGCGCTGAATCAGTCGATGGGTGGCCCGGAGGTACCGATGGTGTTTTTGACGGCCCGCAGCGACGAAATAGACCGCGTGGTGGGCCTCGAACTCGGTGCAGACGACTACATTGCCAAGCCGTTCTCCCCGCGGGAGCTGGTCGCCCGGGTCCGAACCATCCTGCGGCGCAGTGCCAGAAACGGCGCAGGAAGCCCGCCAGCCGCCGCAGCGCCGATTCATGGGGTACCCCATCAAAACGCGCCGGCGCCGCTTCCAGCGGCGCCACAGACCCCCGCAACGCCCTTTTCGCTCGACAGCGAGCGCATGCAAATCCGCTACTACGGACGGCTGCTGGAACTCTCGCGCTACGAATACGGCCTGCTGAAACTCATGGTCCAGCGCCCGGGGCGCGTGTTCACGCGCGACGAACTGCTCCAGCTCGTCTGGGACGACGCCAGCGACAGCTTCGACCGCACGGTCGACGCGCACATCAAGACGCTGCGCGCCAAGCTCAAGACCATCGCGCCCGAGGTCGAGCCGATCCGCACCCTGCGCGGCACCGGCTACGCGCTGCACGAAGATCTGCCTGCCAGCAGGGCATGACGCGGCGCACGCGGATCTTCATCGGCATCCTGCTGATCTACACGGCGGGCATCGCCTTCCTGCTGTACCGCGTCGTCTCCGACATCGACCCGCGCTACCGCGAGTCGGCCGAAGAATCACTGGTCGAAACCTCGCAGCTCATGGCCAGCCTCGTCGAGCAGGACGTGATTGCCGGCGCGATCAACACGGCGCGGCTGGAGCCGCTGTTTCGCAGCGTCTACACGCGCGAGTTCTCGGCCCAGATCTACAACCTGCACAAGAGCCGGGTCGAGCTGCGCGTGTACGTCACCGACCGCACCGGCCGCGTGATGTTCGATTCGCTCGGCCGCCACCTGGGCAACGACTATTCGCAGTGGAGCGACGTGAAGCGCACGCTCGGCGGCCTGTACGGCGCGCGCACCTCGCGCGACGTCGACGGCGACCCGCGCACCTCCGTGATGTACGTCGGCGCACCGATCCGCTGGAACGACGAGATCGTCGGCGTCGTCAGCGTCGGCAAGCCGGTGCAGAGCTTCGGCCAGTTCGTCGAAGACGCACGCGTGCGCACCATCTGGGTCGGCGTCGGTTCGGCGCTGGCGCTGCTGCTGCTCACCGTGATCGTCTCGGTGTGGCTCGTGCGGCCCTTCGGCCTGATCCGCGACTACTGGACCTGGGTGCGCGCGCAGCGCAGCCTGAGCCTGTCGCGCATGGCGCGGCGCGCGGTCGATGCGGTGCGCACCGGCTTCGGCGAAATGCGCGATGCGCTCACCGGGCGCAACTACGTGGCCGACTACGTGCAGACCTTCACGCACGAAGTGAAGAGCCCGCTGTCGGCCATTCGCGGCGCGGCCGAGCTGCTGCAGGAACCGCAGATGCCGCACGACCAGCGCGAGCGTTTCCTGAAAAACATCGAACGCGAAACCCAGCGCATCCAGGAAATCGTCGACCGCATGATGGAGCTCACCGCGCTCGAAACGCGGCGCACCCTCGACCGCACCGAACCGGTGGCGCTGGGTCCACTCATCGAAGACATTGCCGCCAGCGCGCAACCCGCTGCGGGCCGGCGCGGCATCCAGCTGATCGTGAACATCCGCGAGCCCGCGGGCGTCGAAGGCGATCCGTTTCTGCTGCGCCGCGCGATCAGCAATCTGCTCGACAACGCGCTCGACTTTTCACCGCCCGACAGCGAGGTGCTGCTGACGCTGGAAACCACTTCGCGCCTCGCGCGCATCAATGTGCGCGACCACGGCCCGGGCATTCCGGACTACGCGCAGGACAAGGTCTTCCAGAAGTTCTATTCGCTCGCCCGGCCGCACAGTCAGAAGAAAAGCACGGGGCTGGGGCTGGCGTTCGTGAAGGAGATCGCGACGCTGCACCGGGGCCGCATCGACCTGGGCAACGCCACGCGCGGCGGCGCCGTGGCGACGCTCACGCTGCCGTTGTTGTCAACGCATCACTGACCGACCAGCGCGCGATACGCCTCGCGCGTCTCCGGGCTCACGGCTTCGAGCAATTGCTCGTACGAGGTCTGGTGCCGCGCCAGCATGCGCGCCGAGGCCACGGCCTTTGATTTGCAGAACCAGTGGCAGGTGTGCTGCATCAGGAACAGCTCGGCCGACATCGTGAAGGCCTTCGATTTCGGCGAACGGCCTGCGGCGTTCTTCGCCACGCCCGCGATGCCGCGCGCGTGAATCCGCAGCGCTTCGCGCAGGTCGAAACTCGCAGACGGGAACAGCGTGGTGGCGAACGGCAAGGCCACCGGCAGGCGGCTCACGCGCGTGTCGGCTTCGGGTTCGCGTGCCAGCTCGGCGGCGAAGGTTTCGAACTGGGCGGCGAGCTTTTCCTCGGTGGCGTCGAGCAGGTGCCAGATCTGCAGGCGACGCTCGGCGTCGTCTTCGCCGAGGCAGCGCAGGTAGCCCTGGGTCAGGCTCTCCATCAGCTTTTCGATCTGGTAGCGGCCCAGATGGCGACCGAGCAGCCCGATGCGCTGACGCTGTTCCTTGGACTTCAGGAGGTAGAAGCCGGCGGCAATGAGTGCCACCAGGGTGAGGATTTCCATGGATGCGAGAAAAGGGGAGAGAAGAGAAAAGACAAAAAAAATCGCGGGGGCCGCGGCACCGAGTGTAGGCACCGCGCGTCCCCCGCGTCTTTGGGTGATTTCGCCGCTGGCTAGCGGAAGAAATCGAGGATGCGGTTGCGTTCTTCAGGTGGCGGCGGTGCGCCCACCGGCGCACCGGTCAGCACTTCGACCGGCTGTATCGGCTGCTCGGCACTTTCCAGGCCCAGGCTCGCCACGTTGTGGCCCGGCGTGAAGTCGTCGAAGTACCACTCGCCGTCGATGCTCACCACGCCGGGCGGTTCGGCCGGCAACATCACGGGCACGCCACGCAGCGCCGACTGCATGTAGCCGGTCCAGATCGGCAGGCTCAGGCTGCCGCCGGTTTCGCCGCGCACGCCGAGCTGGCGCGGCGTGTCGTAGCCGACCCAGGCGATGCCCACGCGCGTCGGCTGGAAGCCCGCGAACCATGTGTCGAAAGAATCGTTGGTCGTGCCGGTCTTGCCGTACAGGTCGTCGCGCTTGAGCGCCTGGTAGGCCTTGAAGCCGGAGCCGCCCTTGACCACGCTTTGCAGCAGCGATTCCATGATGAACGCATTGCGCGCGGGAATGGCGCGGCGGCTTTCGTCGAGCGCCGGAGGCTCGGTTTCCATCAGCACCTTGTCCTTGAGGTCGGTGACACGGGTCACGAGGTAGGGGTTCACGCGGTAGCCGCCGTTGGCGAACACCGAATAGCCCACCGCCATCTGCATCGGCGTGACCGAGCCGGCGCCCAGGCCCATCGGCAGGTTGGCCGGGTGCTTGTCCTTGTCGAAGCCGAACTTGGTGACCCAGTCTTGCGCGTAGGGTGCGCCGATCGACTGCAGCACGCGCAGCGTGACCAGGTTCTTCGACTTCATGAGCGCATTGCGCAGCGGCATCGGGCCTTCGAAGGTGCCGTCGAAGTTCTTCGGGTCCCAGGGCTGGCCGCCGTTGGCGGCGGCATCGAAGACCAGCGGCGCGTCGTTCACCACGGTGGCGGGCGTGAAGCCTTTTTCGAGCGCGGCCGAATAGATGAAGGGCTTGAAGCTGGAGCCCGGCTGGCGCCAGGCCTGCGACACGTGGTTGAACTTGTTCTTGCCGAAGTCGAAACCGCCGACCAGCGCGGTGATGGCGCCGCTGCGCGGATCCATGGCGATGAAGGCGCCTTCCACTTCGGGCAGCTGCGTGATTTCCCAGGTGTTCTTCGGCGTCTTCGCGACGCGGATCACGGCGCCGCGGCGGATCTTGATGTTGGGCGGCGCCTTCGCGGCCAGGCCGGACTGCGCGGGCTTCAGGCCCTCGCCCGAGATCTCGAAGGCTTCGCCGTTGGCGCGCACCACGGTCACTTCCTTGGCGCTGGCTTCCAGCACCACGGCCGAGATCACGTCGCCGTTGTCGGGATGTTCGGCCAGCGCTTCGTCGACGGCCTCGTCAATTTCCTTCTGGCCGCTGGCCGGCAGGTCGACGAACTTCTCGGGGCCGCGGTACACCTGACGGCGCTCGTAATCCATGATGCCCTTGCGCAGCGACTTGTACGCCGCCGCCTGGTCGGCCGCCACCAGCGAGGTGTAGACCTTCATGCCGCTGGTGTAGATGCTGTCGCCGTACTGCGCGTACATCATCTGGCGCACGGTTTCGGCGACGTACTCGGCGTGCAGCCGGTTCGGATCGGCGGCGTCGCGCAGGTGCAGTTCTTCCTTCTTGGCCTCGGCCGCCTGTTCGGCGGTGATGAAGCCGGTTTCGTGCATGCGGTCGATCACGTAGAGCTGGCGCGCCCGCGCACGGCGCGGGTTGGCCACGGGGTTGTTGGCGCCCGGCGCCTTCGGCAGGCCGGCGAGCATGGCTGCTTCGGCAATGGTCACCTGCTGCAGCGGCTTGCCGAAGTAGGCCTCGGAGGCAGCGGCAAAACCGTAGGCGCGGTTGCCCAGGTAGATCTGGTTCAGGTAGATCTCGAGGATCTGGTCCTTGCTGAGCTGCTGCTCGAGCCGAAAGGCCAGCACGATCTCCGACGCCTTGCGGCTCAGCGTGCGCTCCGAGCTCAGGTAGACGTTGCGCGCCACCTGCATCGTGATGGTCGAGGCGCCCTGCTTGCGCCCGCCCTTGAAGCTGGCCACGGCCGCGCGCGCGAAGCCCTTGTAGTCCACGCCGCCGTGGTCGTAGAAGCGCGCGTCTTCCACGGCCTGCACGGCATCTTTCATGACCTGCGGAATGTTCGCGAAGGGCGTGAGGTTGCGGCGCTCTTCGCCGAACTCGCCGATCAGCGAGCCTTCGGCGGTGTACACGCGCAGTGGCAGCTTGGGCCGGTAGTCGGCCAGCTCCGAGATGTCGGGCAGCTTCGGGTAGATGGCGACCACCCCCACGATGGCGGCGCCCAACAGCGCGACGGCGCCGGCACCGGCCGCGATGGCGCTCCAGCCGGCGATGCGTTTCCAGGGGAGCTGGCGCAGCGCACCGGCGGGTTGGGACGAACGAGGTTCTTGGGACATTGGGATGGGGCCAGGGGGCTAGCGAAGAGGTTGGAGCCGTGGCGCGCGCGGGCGTTCCGTCACCCGGGGATCGAGCGCGCCGCGCCGCACGCCTTCCAGCGCGCAGTGCATGGCATCGAAATACTTGTCGTGGTCGTAGGCGATGAGCAGCAGGTCCACCCCGGCGTCGAGTGCGCCCAGCGTGGCATTGCAAAGACCTCGGTTGTAGGCCCCGCCCATCGTGAGGTCGTCGGTGACGAGCAGGCCCAGAAAGCCCCATTCGCCTCGAATCACCTGCTGCACGATTTTGCGTGAGAAAGAGACCGGCGCGTCCGCGTCGAGTTCCCCAAGGATGACATGGCCCAGCATGATCGCGGCATCCGAATGTTTCGACACGTCTTGAAACGGCTTCCAGTCGTGTGTGGCCAAGCGGGCCACGGGCGTGCGCAGTTCGGCACCTACGTGGTGCGTGTCTTCGGTCACGCCGGCGAGGCCGGGAAAGTGCTTGAGTGTGCCGCGCACGCCAGCCGATTCAAGGCCTTGCTCGTAAGCGAGCGCCACCTGCGCGGTGATGTCGGGGTCGCTGGAAATGGCGCGTTCCTCGATGCGGGTGTGCAGGTCCCAGCGGCCCGGAGCGCGGCCGGGGCGCAGGTCGACCACGGGGCTGAAGTTCAGGGTGATGCCCAGCGCGGCGAGCGCCCCGCCCTGCTGCGCGCCGTAGGCGCGGGCACGTTGCAACAGTTCGTGTGCGGGCACGTCGGCGTCCAGCAGGCTGGCGAGCGCCGGCTGGTGCGGCACCATCGGCGACAGGCGCGAGACGCCGCCGCCCTCCTGGTCGGTCGCCACCACCAGCGGTGGCAGGCCGGCCGCCTGTCGCAGCGCCTGCAGGCCGGCGATTTCCGCGCGCAGGGTGTCGGCGCTGCGGCCCTTCACATTGCGGCCGGTGACGAAGACGCCGCCGATCAGGCCCCGGCGGGCCAGTTCGCGCAGGTCGTTCGCGTCGTCATACCCGACGATGAAACGCGCGCCGAGCGCCTGCGCCACCGGGCCCGAAGCCGCGTTCACTTCCATCCGGTGCTGGCGCGACGCCAGCTCGTGGCCCAGCGCCGTCAGCATCGCGCCCGCCGTCAGGGCCAGCGCCACGACACGGCGTGCGCCGCGCGCGCTGCGCCAGGCGATCGCGCCGCTGGCGCACAGCGCGGCGAGCAGCAGCGGCAGTTCTTCCTCGCGCAGGAAGCGCAGGTGCGGGTCCTTCAGGTGCCAGGCCCAGGCGCACAGCACGGCCAGCACCAGCCAGCCGAGCACACCGGGCATGGCGCGCAGCAGTTTCATGCGTCCACTGCCGCAGGGGCGGCTTCGTTGCGGCGCGACAGCGCATACCAGTCGACCTTGCGCGTCACGAGCATCAGCGTGGCCAGCATGCCGAAGATCAGCAGCGCGCCCAGCAGCAGCGCATTGCTTTCCGAGGCCAGCAGGCCGTAGAGCGCGCCGTACAAGAGCGCCACGAAGGCCGCGAACGACAGGCCGCGTTGCCAGCCGCCGAGCACCGCGCTGAAGTACACGGCCAGCAATGCCACGCTCGCACCGGCCGCTCCTGCGTAGGCGAAGTGGAAGGCGAATTTTTCCGACAGCGCCAGCAGTAGCAGGAAGAACAGCGCAATCGACAGGCCCACCAGCCCGTACTGCACCGGGTGCAGGCGCAGCTTGCGGAACAGCTCGAACATGAAGGCCGCCATCAGCACCAGGCCGATGAAGAGCGCGCCGTACTTGCCGGCGCGCGTGCTCATCGAATACACGTTGACGGGCTGTGCGAGCGACACGTCGAAGGTCTGCAGCGGGCCCGAGGCATGGCGCGGCGTGGACGCCGTGCGAACGACGGCCGCCGCGGCGTTCTGCGCGGCATCGCCTTCACCGCCCGACAGGCCGGCGCGCACCTGTTCGCGCGCCGTGGTCACGAGCGAGGACACGCGCCAGTGCGCGTCGAAGCCCTGCGGCGTGACCTTGCGCTGCGTGGCGAGGAAGCGCCCGCCGAAGCTGGGGTGCGCCCACGGCGATTTCAGGTGCGCGGTGGTTTCCTCGGCGATCGGCACCATCGAGAGCGTGTCCTGGCCCACCAGCGAGAGCTTCATGTCGAAAGTCAGCGGCTTGCCGGCCTGCCATGCGGCGAGCGCGGCGCCCGAGAGCGGCGCGTGGATGCCGTCGGCGTACGTGGCGTTGTCGGGCAGGCCGGGCACGCGCTGGCGAAAGCGCAGCGCTTCGCCTTCGATCGTGAGCGCGGGCGAGCCGTCGAGGCCGCGCAGGTCGCTCACGTGAAAGGCGATCAGTGGCGGGCGGAACTCGATCGACGAGTCGCTTTCGCTGTGCGGCACGGACCGCGGATCAAAACCCGCGAAGCCGCCGCCGAGCGCGGCCGTGAGCGTGTAGAACGGAATGCGGAAGATGCCGCGGTAGCGCTCCTGCGTGGCCATGTCGCCCTCGATGCGCAGCTTGTCGGGGAACACGGCATGCGTCATCTCCTTGCTCTGCGGGGCCTGGCCGATCACCTTGCCCTGCGCGTCGCGCAGCGGCTCGATCCAGCGCTCCACATACGGCACCAGCAGCACGGGGCCGACCATGGTTTGCGGCCCGGCGTAAGACTCGGCAAGTTCCTGCGCGGCCTCCCGCTGGCTCTCGCCGCGGGCGCGGTTGAGGTCGTCGATCCGCGCCAGCGGAATGCACAGCACCAACAGCAGGAAGAACAGGCCGGCCACCTTGACCAGCACCGAGGCCTGCAGGGCCTTCAACAGTTGAAGCATGGGTTTCTCCCCTCTTTTTCGGGTTTTTTCGTGATGAGGCGCCGATGCTCTCCGCCCGACCCGAAGGCCGTATGAAGCCGCCGCGCGGCGCACTTCACACAGACTTCACACAGCGGCGCATTCGGTTGTGGCGACTTCAACGCGCCTTCCAACTGCCTTCTCGCACGCTCACGACAGTGAGGGCTGTGCAAGTTCGCACGCAGAAGGACACCCGCCATGGACACCCCCACCACCCCACGCCCCGGCCGTTGGCTCTGGCTCGCCACCGTGAGCCTGGCGACCGTGGGTTTCATCGCCATGGGCGCCCGCCCGGCCCACGCGCAGGAAGCGCCCGCCGGTCCGCGCCTGAAGACCGAGAGCCCGTATTTCTTCGTCAAGAGCGACGACCCCTCGGTCGACCGCCTGCCGCTCAAGGGCACCGAGGTGGCGGTCAAGATTTCGGGCGTGATCGCCGACGTCACGGTCACCCAGACCTACCGCAACGAAGGCCAGCGCGCCATCGAGGCGAAGTACGTGTTCCCGGGTTCCACCAAGGCGGCCGTGAGCGGCCTCAACGTGCGCCTGGCCGACCGCCTGATCACGGCGCAGATCCGCGAGAAGCAGCAGGCCAAGATCGAATACGACACCGCCAAGAAGGAAGGCAAGACCGCCGCGCTGCTCGAGCAGCACCTGCCCAATGTGTTCCAGATGAACGTCGCCAACATCCTGCCGGGCGACGACGTGAAGGTCGAGCTGCGCTACACCGAGCTGCTGGTGCCGCAGTCGGGCAACTACCAGTTCGTGTTCCCGACCGTGGTCGGGCCGCGCTACAACAGCCCGCGGTCGGAGAACGCGCAAGCCCAATGGCCGGCGCAGCCCACGTTGCGCGCCGGCGTGGCACCGAGCACCAGCTTCAAGCTCACGGCGAGCATCGACACGCCGATGGGCCTGAAGGAAATCCGCTCGGCCACGCACACGATCGACGTGAAGAAGCGCGACGAAGACCAGCACGCGGACATCACGCTCAGTGCCGACGGCCGCCCCGCCGACAACCGCGACTTCGTGCTCGACTACCGCCTGGCGGGTGAAAAGATCGAGTCGGGCCTCATGCTCTACAAGGGCCAGGGAGAGAACGCCGAGAACTTCTTCCTCGCCATGGTCGAGCCGCCCAAGGCCGTGGCCGCCAGCGCCATCTCGCCGCGCGACTACATCTTCGTGGTCGACATCTCGGGCTCGATGCACGGCTTTCCGCTCGACACCGCCAAGACCGTGCTCGAACGCCTGATCGGCGGCCTGCGCCCCAGCGACACCTTCAACGTGCTGCTGTTCTCGGGCAGCAACAAGATGCTGTCGCCGCAGTCGGTGCCGGCCACGCGCGCCAACATCGAGCAGGCGCTCGCCACCATCAAGAACTACAGCGGCAGCGGCAGCACCGAGCTGATTCCGGCGCTCAAGCGCGTGTACGCCGAACCCAAGGCACCGAACGTGTCGCGCAGCGTGGTGGTGGTGACCGACGGCTACGTGACGGTCGAGCGCGAAGCCTTCGAGCTGGTGCGCAACAACCTCTCCAAGGCCAACGTGTTCGCCTTCGGCATCGGCTCGTCGGTGAACCGCAGCCTCATGGAAGGCATTGCACGTGCCGGCATGGGCGAGCCTTTCATCATCACCGACCCGGTGCAGGCGCCCGAGCAGGCCGCGCGCTTCCGCCGCATGGTGGAGTCGCCCGTGCTCACGAACGTGAAGGCCACCTTCGGCGGCCTGGACGTGTACGACGTGGAGCCGCAGGCGCTGCCCGACGTGCTGGGCGAGCGCCCGGTGATCGTGTTCGGCAAGTGGCGTGGTGAGCCCAAGGGCCGCGTGATCATCGAAGGCCAGAGCGCCACCGGCCCGTACCGCGAGGAAGTGCGCATCACGCCGCAAACGCGCCAGGACACCGCCGCGCTGCGCACGCTGTGGGCACGCCACCGCATCCAGAGCCTGAGCGATCAGGAAGCGCTCGAAGGCAGCGCGGCCTTCAAGGACCGCATCACCGAGCTGGGCCTGAAGTACAGCCTGCTCACGCAGTACACCAGCTTCATCGCGGTGGACAAGGTGGTGCGCAACGTGGCGCCGCAGAACAGCGTGGACGTGAACCAGCCGCTGCCGATGCCGCAGGGCGTGAGCGACCTGGCACTGGGCGCGGAGGTGCCGAGCACGCCGGAACCGGAAACGCTGGGCGCGATCGCCGTCGTGTTGTCGATGCTGGCCATGCTGCGCCGCCGTGCGCGCCGCAACGATCCGCGCCGCTTCACGGCTTGAACACAGGACGCACGACCATGTCTCTGGCAACCCTGGCCCACCACCATCCGCGCGTCGTGGACTGGGCCATCCGCATCGACCGCACGCCGGCCTTCGGCTGGCTCGCGCTGCAGTGCGCCGCGCTCGCGCCCATCGGGGTCTGGATGGCCCGCCGCCTGCAGGACGGTTCCGACGATCCGCTGGGGCTCGTGGCGCTGGTCGCCCTGGCCGCGCTCGCCTGGCAGTGCCGGCGCGAGCTGCGGGCCTCGCCGCGCCTGGGCTGGCTCGCGCTGGCCGGCGTCGGCACTGTGCTCGCCACGCTGCTGCGCACGGGGCTGGGCGGCCTGCCCGCGCTGCCGCCGCTGGCCTCGGGCCTGGTGGCGGTGCTCTCGCTCGCGGCCGGGCTGCTGGCCTTCCTGCCGCGCGGCGTGGCGGCGCTGCCGGTGGCCGGGCTGTCGGTGCTGGCGCTGCCGCTGCTGTCGTCGCTGCAGTTCTATGCGGGCTACCCGCTGCGCGTGGTGACGGCCGAGGCCAGCCGCTGGCTGCTCGCGCCGGGTTTCGAGGTGGCGCGCGAAGGCGCGACGCTGATGGTCGACGGCCGCCTGGTGATCGTCGACGCGCCCTGCTCGGGCGTGCAGATGGTGTGGCTGGGCTACTTCACGGCCTGCGCCGTCGCGCTGTGGGCGCGGCGCGGCGACCGCGCGTTCCTGCGCCGCCTGCCGGCCGTCGGGCTGCTGGTGCTGGCCGGCAACATCGTGCGCAACAGCGTGCTGATCGCCTTCGAAGGCGCCGGCCACCCGCTCGCGCCGTGGGCGCACAACGCGCTGGGGCTGGTGCTGCTGGCCGCGGTGTGCGGCGCCATCGCGCGCCTCATGGTGCCGGCGCGCGCTGCGCCGCACATCGACCTCGAACGCCCGACGCCGGGCCTGATCACCGCCGAAGGAGGCCGCCGTGTCGATACCGTTCGTTGAGCGCTGGTTCGCCAACCATTTCATCAACCGCGTGGGCCACAAGAGCGCCTTCGCGCTGGCGATGCTGCTGTGCGTGCTCTGGTCGGCCGCCGCGGCGCTGCGCGCGCCGACGGCCGAAGCCGATGCCGTGGGTTTCCACGAATGGCCCAGCCAGTGGGACGGCGTGCCGCTGCGCCCGCTGGCGCTGAGCGAGGTCGAGCAGCGCTTTGCCGATCGCTTCCCGGGCGCCATCGGTCGCATGACCGACGGCCACCAGACGCTGGTGATGCGCGCCGTGAACCGGCCCACGCGCATGCTGCATCCGGCCGCCGACTGCTACCGCGCGCTGGGCTACCGCATCGAGCAGGCGCGGCTGGAACGCGACGCGCAGGAGCGGATGTGGCGCTGTTTTGTGGCGCAACGGCACGGTACGGCAAATTTCCACGTCTGTGAGCGCATCGTCGATGCCCAAGGCACGGCTTTCACCGACACTTCGGCTTGGTACTGGGCGGCGGCCAGCGGCCAGTCGCACGGTCCATGGCAAGCTGTCACCGTGGCAAGACCGATGTGATGAGAACGTGTTTGTGAAGAAGACCCTGAGATTCGTGATTTACGGGCTGCTGGCCCTGGTGCTGTCTGCGGCAGCAGCTATCTTTCTGATAGTAAAAATCGCCCTCGCGCCGGCGGCGGGCGAGTGGCGCACCACGGTCAAGGCCGGCCCGCTCGACTTCGAGGTCGGCGTGCCGACCGCGGTGCGCCTGGCCACCTCGTCGTGGTTCGCGCCGCGACTGAACGGCCATGCGCTCGACACCCGCTTCGGTACCGTGCATTTCACCTGGGACGAGACAACCGGCCAGCAGCAGATGCGCTGCGCGCCGTGCAGCGCCGACGTGCCCGCGCTCGGCACGCAGCCGATCAAGGTCGAGCGGCTGGTGGCCACCGTGCGGCGCGACGGCAACACGCTGGCCGGCACCTTCGAGGCCACGCCCGAGGCGGCCAACGGCAACGCGCTGCTGCAGGGCACCTGGACCGGCCGCCTCGCGCCGAAGAACCTGCAGCTCGACGTCCGCGTGCAAGACGCGCCCATCGCCCGCTGGTACGCCGTGCTCGTGCCGGCGCTGCCCGAGCTGCAGCGCGCCCGCATCGGCGGCACGCTGGCGCTGCAGGCGCAGCTGCTGCTGCCCGACGCCACCTTCGCGGTGCAGCCGGCCATCAGCCAGTTCACCGTCGAGGGGCTGGGCACCGAGGCCATGCTGGGCGCGCGCACCAGCTGCGGCCCGTCGGGCAAGCTGGCCAACGACAGCTGGCTGGCGCGCGCCGTCATCGCGGCGGAAGACCAGCGCTTCTTCAGCCACGCCGGCTACGACCTGACCGAAATCCTCGCCTCGATCGACCACAACCAGAAGCCCGGCCAGACCCGGCGCGGCGGCAGCACACTCACGCAGCAGCTGGCCAAGCTGCTGGTCACCGGCAGCGACCGCACGGCCGAGCGCAAGCTGCGCGAGCTGCTCTACGCGGTCGAGATGGAGCAGACGCTGGGCAAGGCCCGCATCCTGCAGCTGTACCTCGACAACGCCCCGTGGGGCGGCAACCTCTGCGGCGGCGAGGCCGCGGCGCGGCGTTACTTCAAGCGCAGCGCGCGCACGCTCGAACCGGCGCAGGCCGTCTGGCTTGCGGCCATGCTGCACAAGCCGCAGGCCGTGCTCGAACAATGGCGCCGCGATGGCGCGATCGATCCCGACCGCACCAAGTGGGTGGCCGAGAGCGTGCGCGGCATCAGCCGCAACCAGCGCGAGGCGCTGCTCAAGAGCGTGGCCGCCGCCAAATACGCACCGCCGGAAGCCGTGCAATGAGCATGGCCCCGCACGACATCGAAGCCATCGAACGCGCCACCGTCGCGGCGGTGGCGCCCGAAGCTTGCGAAGAACTCGACGGCTGGCTGCTGCCTTTCGACCGCGGCACCGTCAAGCGCGCCCGCTCGGCCGTGCCGCTGCACCGCGACCCGGTCGAGCCCGCCACGCTCGACCGCATCGAAGACCGCTGCGACAGCCGCCAGGTCGCGCCCGCGCTGCGACTGGCCGACGCCGCATGTTTCGACACGCTGCGCGCCGAACTCGCGCGCCGGCACTACATGGCCGACAACCCGACCTGCGTGCAGACCGGCTCGGCGCGGCGCATGCGCGACCTCGTCGGGGCGGACGTCCGGCTGGCCGATGTCGACGCGACGCCCGATCCGGACTGGGCCGCGCTGTTCCTCGGTGAAGGCTTCGACCCGGTCGATGGCGTGCACCGCGTGCGTTCGCTGTCGCGCGCCACAGGCTCGCTCTTTGCCAGCGTGCGCGAGAACGGCGCGACCGTGGCGGCCGGCGCCATGGCCTTCGGCCACGGCTGGGCCAGCGTGCACGGCATGCGCACCGAACAGTCGCAGCGCGGGCGTGGCCTGGCCGGGCGCGTGCTCGCCGGTCTGGCGCAGGCGGCACTGTCGCGCGGTGTCGAGCGCGTGTTCCTGCAGGTCGATGCGCAGAACCAGCCGGCGCTGGCGCTGTACCGCCGCGCGGGTTTCGAGACGCGCTGGCAGTACTGTTATTGGCAGCGCCAGCAGTGGCCGCGCTGAGCTGAACCCCACCGGCAGTGGGCACCCCCACCGGTGGCGCGGTCGGGGCTTTGGTGCCACCATGGGCGGCATGACGAACGTTCATGCCCACCACCACCCCACCGATCCCGTCGCCACCCCGCGCGGCATCGACCACATCGTGGCCGGTGTTTCCACCAGTGACGGCGACGGCGTCAAACTCACCCGCGTGCTGCAGCAGCCGCTGCAGAAGCGGCTCGACCCCTACCTGATGCTCGATGCCTTCGGCAGCGACAACCCGGGCGACTACATCGGCGGCTTTCCGAACCACCCGCACCGGGGCTTCGAAACGGTCACTTACATGATCGCCGGGCGCATGCGTCACCGCGACAGCGCGGGCCACGAAGGCCTGCTCGAAAACGGCGGCGTGCAATGGATGACGGCCGGCCGCGGCCTCGTGCACAGCGAGCTGCCCGAGCAGGAAGAAGGCCTCATGGAAGGCTTTCAGCTGTGGCTCAACCTGCCCGCGAAGGACAAGATGCGCGAGCCCTGGTACCGCGACATCCAGAGCCACGAGATCCCCGAGTTCACCACCGCCAGCGGCGCGCATGTGCGCGTGATCGCCGGCACCAGCCACGGCGTCGCTGGCGCGGAGCAGCGCGCACACACCGAGCCTCTGTATCTGGACATCACGCTGCCGCCCGGCGCCGAGTTCGCGCAGCCGCTGCCTCATGGTCACAACGCGCTGGTCTACGTGTTCCGCGAATCGCTGTGGATCGCGGGCAGCGAGGTGCCGACGCGGCGCATGGCCATCCTCGCGAACGACCCCGGCAGCGACGGCACGGTGCTGCGCGCCGGCGCCACCAACCACAGCCCGGCGCGCGCGCTGCTGATCGCCGGCAAGCCGCTGAACGAGCCCATCGCGCAGTACGGGCCCTTCGTGATGAACACGCCCGAGCAGATCAAGCAGGCGGTGCACGACTTCCAGAACGGCAAGCTGGGCTGAGCTTGTTGCCCGCCTACCGAAAGACGGTGTCGAATGCGGGGCGCGCCGGCAAGCAGCAGGTGCCCGAACGCAGGCTGAAGCCGCCGAGGCCCAAACAGGTCACGCTGCAGGCGGCAAACCGGCACTGCGGTTCATGCTTCTTTACGCACGCTCACTTCCGGCTCACGGACGCGTTACAGAGGCGTTCCACACTTCGTCTCACCCGCTGCCCTTTGGTGGCGGACTTCTTCGAAAGGAAGCGACTCTCATGATCTCTCTTCGCCAACGCATCGTCTGGGCCAGCCTGCTGGGTTCGGCCGCCCTCGCCTCTTCGGGCGCCTTCGCTCAAGCGCCGGCCGCCACCACGCCGTCGACCGCAGCGCCCACGGCCGCCACGGCACCCGCCGACGCCACCGCCGCACCCAAGGCGCAGCACAAGCGCATGGACCCGGCCCAGCGCATGGAACGCATGAAGGAACACCGTGCCAAGCGCCTGGCCGCGCTGAAGGACAAGCTCAAGCTCACCGGTGCCCAGGAAGGCGCGTGGAGCAGCTTCACCGAAGCCAGCCAGCCGCCCGCTGGTGCCGCCCGCCCGCAGCGCATGGACCGCGCCGAGTTCGCCAAGCTGACCACGCCCCAGCGCCTGGAGCACATGCAGGCCCGCCAGGCCGAGCGCAGCGCCCGGTTCGCCAAGCGCGCCGAAGCCACGAAGACCTTCTATGCCGCGCTGACGCCTGAGCAACAGAAGACCTTCGACGCCGAAACCGCGAAGTTCGCGGGCCACGGCCATCGCTTCCATCGCGGTGGTCATGACGGGCACCACGGCGCAGCGCCTGCCAAGGGCTGAACCTGAAGGGCAAGAAAAAGCCCGCGATGCTTCGCGCATCGCGGGCTTTTTCGTGGGCGCGCATAGCGCTACAGCGTTACTGCGGCGTGCCCGTCTTCTCGGTCGGGTTGGTCGGCACCGCCGGGCGTTCACCCGGCTGGCCGAAGCGCGGCTTCACGTGCTGCGTCTCGGCGCGCACTTCCGCACGCGAGCGCTCGCCGGTCGGCGACGGCATCGCGTTGGGCTGGTGGTTCACGGTGGTGCTGGCCTCGCCCTTGGGCACCACGCTGTTGGCGTTGTTGCGGTTCTGCGCGCGGGCCTCGGCCTTCACGGCTTCGCGCGAGGCGGGCACCGAGCTGTCGCCCGCCATGGGTTGCTGGACGGGTGTCGGCATCTGGGCCTGGGCGGTGCCGGCGCCCAGCAGGGCGGCGAGCAGCGCGGCGGGGATCGTCAGGCGTTGCAGGGGGGTCATCATGGAAAGCTCCTTTGCAAATGAAAAAGGGCACAAAACCGAGCGCGATGGCATCGGCTTTGAAACCACCGTAGGAGCCCCGTTCCGGGCGCTGTGTCGGGGTGCGGCAGGCCTGCCTGTAGGAGCCCGCCGCCCTTGCGTGAAAGGCACGCGAAGAAGGTGGCGCGTTCCTACAGTCGGCGCGGGCGCGGCCACGTACAACGAGTGAACCGATGTCTTCTTCCCCTACTTCTCCGCTGCCCGAGGCCGCTGTCGCCGCCGCGCCGACCTCGCTCAAGGTCATGACCGTGAATACCCACAAGGGCTTCACGGCGCTCAACCGCCGCTTCATCCTTCCGGAGCTGCGCGACGCGGTGCGCACGGTGGGCGCCGACGTGGTGTTTCTGCAGGAGGTGATGGGCACGCACGCGCGCCATTCGCGCACCGTGAACAACTGGCCCGAGGCGCCGCACTATGAATTCCTGGCTGACACGATGTGGCCGCAGTTCGCCTACGGGCGCAACGCGGTGTATCCGAAGGGGCATCACGGCAACGCCGTGTTGTCGAAGTTTCCGATCGTGCATTACCGCAACCACGACGTGTCGGTGAGCGGCCCCGAGAAGCGTGGCCTGCTGCACTGCGTGCTGCGCCTGCCGGGCCGCACGGTCGATGTGCATGTGATCTGCGCGCACCTGGGGCTGGCCGAGGCGCACCGCCAGCAGCAGCTGGAACTGCTGTGCCACATCGTGCGTGACGAGGTGCCGGCCGACGCGCCGCTGATCGTCGCGGGCGACTTCAACGACTGGCGCAGCCGCGCGCACGACGTGCTGGCCGAAGGTGCCTCGCTGCGCGAGGTGTTCGTGCATGCCCACGGCCGCGCCGCGCGCACCTTTCCGGCGCGCCTGCCGCTGCTGCCGCTGGACCGCATCTACGTGCGCAATGCGGGCGTGCATGCGCCCGTGGTGCTGCCGCGCCGGCCCTGGTCGCACCTGTCGGACCATGCCCCGCTGGTGGTGGACATCGACCTGTGAACGCCGAGGCCCCCATGCGTGACACCCCCGAGCGTGCCGGCCACTGGACCGGCGGCAACCGCATCGACCTGCTGGAGAACGGCGAGGAGTTCTTTCCGCGCGTGTTCGAGGCCATTGGCGCGGCACAGCGCGAAGTGATCATCGAAACCTTCATCCTGTTCGAGGACAAGGTGGGCCTGGCGCTGCACGCGGCCATGCGCGAGGCGGCGCTGCGCGGCGTGAAGGTCGACCTGATGATCGACGGCTTCGGCTCGCCCGACCTCTCGCGCGAGTACCTTGAAAGCCTGGCCACGGCCGGCGTGAAGGTGCGCGTGTTCGACCCGGGCCAGCGCTTCCTGGGCCAGCGGCTCAACGTGTTCCGTCGCATGCACCGCAAGATCGTCGTGGTCGACGGCGAGCGCGCCTTCGTGGGCGGCATCAACTACTCCGAGGACCACCTGCTCGACTTCGGCCCCAAGGCCAAGCAGGACTACGCAGTCGAGCTGGCCGGGCCGATCGTGGCCGAGATCCACCAGTTCGTGCTGCGCGCGATTGCAGTCGGCGGCAAGGGCGTGGGCTGGTTCCGGCGCCGGCTGAAGCAGGCACCGCCTGCGTCGCAGCTGCAGGCCGCGGCGGGCGAGGCCGACGCGATCTTCGTCACGCGCGACAACCGCCGCCACACCAACGACATCGAGCGCCACTACCGCGCGGCGATCCGCGCCGCGCGCGAGCGCATCGTGATCGCCAACGCGTATTTCTTTCCAGGCTACCGGCTCATCAAGGAACTGCGGCGCGCGGCACGCCGCGGCGTCGATGTGCGCCTCATCCTGCAGGGCGAGCCCGACATGCCGATCGTGAAGACGGCGGCCGGCATGCTCTACCACCACCTGCTGCACGCGGGCGTGCGCATCTACGAGTACTGCGACCGCCCGCTGCACGGCAAGGTCGCGCTGATGGACGACCGCTGGAGCACCGTGGGATCGAGCAACCTCGACCCGCTGAGCCTGTCGCTCAACCTCGAGGCCAACATCGTGGTGCGCGACGCCGCGTTCAACAACGTGCTGTGGGAGCGCATGGACCATCTCATGCAGCACAGCTGCAAGCAGATCGGCGCGGACGACCTGGCCAGCGAATGGAGCGGCTGGCGGCTGGTGCGCAGCTTCTTCGTCTTCCACTTCTTGCGCTGGTACCCGTCGTGGCTCAACCGCCTGCCGCGCCATGCACCGCGCCTGACGCCGGCGGAGGCGACCGACCTCATGGCGCAGCAACAGAAGAAGCGCGGCGACGAAGGCACGGCGCGCACGGAGACCGCATGAGCGCCTCGCTCGCCCTCACGCACCGGCCCTGGTGGCCATGGGTGCGGCGCGTGGCGATCTGGGCCTTCTTCGGCGGCATCGCCTGGCTGCTGCTGAAGCAGGCGCGCACCATCGACTGGGCCGAGGTGTTCGCCGCGCTGCGCGCATTGCCGGTGCTCACGCTGCTCGCGGCCGGCGCGCTGGCCGCCGCCAGCTTTGCGCTTTACAGCACCTACGACCTGCTGGGGCGCCACCTCACGAAGCACCGGCTCGGCGCCGGCACGGTGATTGGCGTGACCTTCATCAGCTACGCCTTCAACCTCAACTTCGGCTCGCTGGTGGGCGGCGTGGCGTTCCGCTACCGGCTGTATTCGCGCCTGGGGCTCGACAACGACACCATCACGCGCGTGTTGGGCTTCAGCATGCTGACCAATTGGCTCGGCTACCTCGTGGTGGCCGGCGCCGCCTTCTGCTTCTGGCCGATGGCGCTGCCGCCCGACTGGAAGATCGATGGCGGCGGCCTGCGCATGCTCGGCGCGGTGCTGCTGATGGTGTCGCTGGCGTACCTGGCGCTGTGCGCGTTCTCCGATGGCCGCGTCTGGCGCGTGCGCGGCCACGCGCTGCGCACGCCGACCTTGCCGATGGCCTTGCTGCAACTCGCGATGTCGTGCGTCAACTGGTCGCTCATCGGCGGCGTGATCTGGGTGCTGCTGCAGGGCGAGGTCGGGTATCCGCAGGTGCTCGCGGTGCTGCTGGTCGCGGCCGTGGCCGGCGTCGTCACGCACGTGCCGGCGGGGCTCGGCGTGCTGGAGGCGGTGTTTGTCGCGCTGCTGGCGCACGAGGTGCCGAACACCCGGCTGCTGGGGGCGCTGCTGGCCTACCGCGCGCTCTATTACCTGCTGCCGCTGGCCGTGGCGCTCGTCGCCTACCTCGTCACCGAGATGCGCGCGCGGCGCCTGCGAACGGACGGCAGCGGCAACAAACCTTGAATTTATTCTCCAGAGCGGACCGAGTTGACGAAATGACGGTCAGGAATTGTTGCACTGCAACAAATTTCATGGCCCAGGCCTATAGTGACCTTCTGTTCCCCTACGCCCTCACCCTCCCATGTCGTCCTTCAGTACCACCGCCCGCCTGGCCAGTCCGCTGATGCAATGGGGCGACCTGGCCCTCAAGGCCCACGAAACCTTGCTGTCGTCCGGCACGGTGATTCGCATGCGCACCGAGCGCATCGCCAAGGCCGGGCTCACGCCCAGCGCCGCCGACCTCGCGGAGTTCCAGCTGATGGGTCACGAAAAGCTCGCCGCAGCCAGCGAATCGGGCCTGGCGATGGCCAAGCAATGGCACAGCAGCCAGGCCTCGCTGGCCCAGCGTGCGTGGCAGCAATGGCTGCAGGGCACCACCGCGTTGTTCTCACTGGCCGGCAGCTTCACGCCGGCCCAGGCGGCCACGCACGGCGATGCGCTGGTGCAGGCCACGGCGCGCGGCGCCAGCACGATGGGTCAGTTCACGGGCGTCGCGGCGCGCATTGCGCGCGAAGGCCTGAAGCCGATCCACACCGCCGCCACGTCGAACGCGCGGCGGCTGCTGGCCGAACTGCAGGCCTGACGCCGCTGTGTTTCAGGATGGCGCCGGGACCAGCGTCACCAGCGTGATTTCTGACGGCGCGCCGAAACGCTTCGGCGGCCCCCAGTAGCCGGTGCCCCGGCTCACGTAGATCCACATGTCGTGCAGCCGGTGCAGGCCGGCCGTGAACGGCTGCTGCATCGGCACGAACAGGTTCCACGGAAAGAACTGGCCGCCGTGCGTGTGGCCCGACAGCTGCAGCTGGTAGCCGGCCGCGGCTGCCACCGGCGCGCTGCGCGGCTGGTGCGCCAGCAGCACGCGGGTGTGGACCAGCGGCGGCGCGTCGTACAGTGCCAGGTGCGGATCGCTCGCATGCGCGGCGTCGAAATGGCCGGCGGTGAAGTCGGTCACGCCGGCCAGCACCAGCGCGCTCTCGAACAGCTCTTCGTCGGTCTGCGCGCCGCGCACGTTGCGCGTCTGCAGCACCACGTGCTCGTTCAGCAGCACTTTCAGGCCGAGGCGGCGCAGCTCGTCGATCCAGGCATGCGCGCCCGCGTAGTACTCGTGGTTGCCCGTGACCACGAAGGTACCGTGGCGCGCGCGCAGGCCCGCCAGCGGTGCGATGTGCTCGCGCAGCTCGGGCACGCTGCCGTCCACCAGGTCGCCGGTGATCGCGATGGCGTCGGCGCCGAGCCCGTTCACTGCATCGACGATGCGCCGGATGTAGCCGCTGCGGATCGTCGGGCCCACGTGGATGTCGCTGAGCTGGGCGATCGTGAAGCCGGCCAGCGCCGCGGGCAGGCCGCGGATCGGCACGTCGACCCGCTTCACGCCGGCCGTGCGGCGCGCGTTGACGAAGCCGACCAGCGACACGCCCGTGGCCAGTGCCAGCACCGCCAACGCGCTCCAGGGCGCGACCGTGTCCCGGGGCACTTGCAGGCCACCGATCGTGCTGGCGACCCAGGCCAGCAGCAGGCCGAGGTCGCGCACCAGCGTCAAGATGAACAGCGAGGAGAACCAGCCCATGCTGATCAGGCCGATCCAGTGCAGCGTCTCGCCCGCCGGCTTCGCCTTGCGGTCGGCCTTCCGGCTGCGCGACACGAACGGCAGCGGCATCGTGACCGCCGACACCGCCAGCAGCACGAGCGCGAGCGGCCACGCAGGCGTGAACGACGCCAGCGCGGGCAGCAGGCGCAGCGCAATGTAGACGTGCAGGAGCGCGGTCAGGACGCTCAGGGGACGGATCGGCATCGGGACGGGGGGGACGCGGGCATGGCCCGGGACACGTCATCTGCAAGGCGCATGCCGCGCATTCAAGGCGCCGAAAGCTGCCTGGGTCGCTATTTTTTCTATAGCGCAAGGCAACCGGATAGCGGGCGTTGTGGCGCCGCGGGCGTGACGGTTCGGTGTCGGCCGCAGCGCGATGCCGTTGCGCCTACCGCACCGTGCGCGTGCCGGCGGAAGCCATGTCGGTGCCCGCCGGCCACTCGAAGACCGCCTTGGCCGGCGCGCCCAGTGACACCTGCAGCGTCTGCTTCAGCGTCTGGCCGCCAATGCGAGCCTCCACTTCATAGCGGCCCGGCTCGAGCCGCGCCACCATGAACGGGCCGCCCGAGACCACGTTGTCGAGCAGCGCCGTGCCGTGGCTGTCGCGCACGGTGACGTGCACGCCGGCCGCGAAGTCGGCGCGGCGGCCGTCCTTGATCGCGAATTCGAAGCTCGCGGGCCAGCGCGGCGACACGGTTTCCATTAGCTGGGCCTCGTCCTGGCCGATGCCGCCGCTCATGTACTCGACGCCGTGCGCCATGAGGATCGGCGGGTTCATCGCGGCCTGGGCCGGCTGCGCCGAGAGCGCACCGCCGAGCAGCACGAGCAAGGCGGCGCCCGTTGCGACAGTTGCGGCGGCGATGGGCCGCGCGTGCGAGAACAGAAACAGGGGATTGGTGGTGGTGAGAGACATCGAAGCCTTCCTTTCCGGGCGATGGTGGCGACAGGCCACGCAGGAGGGCACTGTGCCGGGCACGACTTAAGGAAAACTTAACTGACTGCGCGCGGGCCGCGGTGGCCCGCGTCGGGTCAGCGTGCGGCGGTCTGCGCCAGCGCCTGGGGCAGCGGCGGCGCGACCGAGGCCATGTCGAAGTTCGACGGCCAGACGAACGAGGCGCGCGCCGGAATGCCGGCGATCACGACCAGCTGCTGCGTGAGCGTGAGCCCACCCAGCGTCACGTCGACGTCGTAGGCGCCCGGTTCGAGCCGCGCGAGCATGGTGGGCGCCTGGGTCTGCACTTCCATCACCGTCTGGCCCGTGTACTTCTGGCGGATCTGGATCGCTGCCTTGGCCGGGAAGCCGGCCTGCTGCGCGCCCTTGCCGTCGTTCACGCGGAAGTCGATGGTCGCGGCCCAGCGCGGCGCGACCATTTCCAGGAAGGCGGCTTCGCCCTTGGCGGCACCGCCGCACATGTATTCGATGCCCTGCGCGATCTGGATCGGCGGGTTCGAGAACGCGTGGGCCGGCGACACGGCCCCGAGGAAGGCCGCGGCGACCGATGCGGCGCCCAGAACCAGTGCCGCCACGGGCTGTTGGAAACGCTTGGGGTTCATTGCTCTGTGTGTCCTCGATCTTGCGTGACAGGAAATCCGTCAGGAATTTTGCTTAGCAAGAGTCGGGCTAGATATAGCGTTTACGAGGAAGCTTCTGCGTTGCGCAGGTGAATGCTATTGTTTTCATAGCTGGTGACGCCCGTGTGACGGGCGCCACTCACACTTTTCGGGTGTCTTTCATCGGAAACCCTGAGACGGGGCTTGTGCGCATTTGGTGGCAACGGGTACTCACGGATTCGGTGCAGTGTTCAATCTGCTGAATCGGCAACAAAAGACGGAAGTTGAGTGCAATTGACTGGGCATACCCTAGCTATGGAACGGCGAACAAAGAAATTAGGCTCGACCTTTCTTCCAAAGCGCTAAAGCCAAATGCCTCATCCAACTCGCCGATTCATGTACTTGCTGATGGGTTTGGGGCTGGCTGCCCAAGCCACCGCCCAGCAGCCCGCGCCCGCCGCTGCACCGATCCGCATCGGCGTCATCGGCCCTTTCACGGGGCCATCGGCCGATTTCGGCCTGCCCATGCTCAACGGCGTGAAGATGGCCGTCGACGAAGTCAATGCCGTGGGCGGGTATCTCGGGCGCTCGCTCGAACTGGTGATCAAGGACGATCAGGCCAATCCGGACATCGGCCGCTCGCAATCCCAGGCCCTCGTCCATGACAAAGTGGTCGCCGCCATCGGCTTCTGCAATACCGGCGTGGCGATGAAATCATTGGCCGTTTTCAATGACGCGAAATTGCCGCTGATCGTGCCCTGTGCCACCGGTTCGGCGCTGACCTCGACCTATCCGCCGGCCACGAGCTATGTCTTTCGCACCTCGCCCAAAGACAGCATCCAGGCGCCCTTTGTGGTCGACGACCTGCTGGCGCGGGGTTGGAAACGGGTCGCTGTGCTGCACGACACCACCGGGTACGGCGAGGCGGGCGTGAAGGATGTGGAGAAGGCGCTGGCCGCCAGGAACCTCAAGCCCGTGTACGTGGGCCGCTTCCAACTCGGTGTGAAAGACCTGACGAAGGAACTGTCGGAGGCCAAGGCGGCCGGCGCGGACGTCATCTTCAGCTACACCGTGGGCCCCGAAAATGCCGTCATCGCACGGGGCCGGCAGGCCCTGAACTGGAAGGTGCCGCAAGTCGGGGCGTGGCCGCTGTCCTTCCCTTCCTTCATCGACGGCGCCCGGGAGGCCGCCGAGGGTGCGTTGATGGCGCAGAGCTTCATCGCCGAGCCCAGCAACGAGCGCCGCTCGTCGTTTCTGTCCAACTACGTGCGCAAATTCAACACAAAGCGCATCCCGGTGCCGATGGCCGCCGCGCAGGCGTACGACGCCACGTACCTGTTGGCCCACGCGATGTTCAATGTGCCGAACGGCAAGCTCGAAGGCCCGTTCATCAAGGCCTCGCTCGAGCAGCCCAAGCGGCCGTACTACGGCGTGGTCACGACCTATGACAAGTCGTTCTCGGAGAACGACAAGGACGCGATTTCGCCCAACATGCTGGTGATGGGCGTGGTGCGCAACGGGCAGATCACCTTCGCGTACCCGGAGGATGCGAAGCGCAACCTGTTCGTGCAGCGCAAGCAGTGAACGTGAAGAAGTGAGGCGTCCGCAGGACGCCTTCGCAGCGCACAGCGCGACACGGCGGGTGTCGCGCTGTGGTGCGGAATCGATCAGACGTCGATGTTCGACGCGCGCAGCGCGTTCTGCTCGATGAACTCGCGGCGCGGTTCCACCTCGTCGCCCATCAGCATGGTGAACACGCGGTCGGCTTCGATCGCGTCGTCGATCTGCACGCGCAGCAGGCGGCGCACGGTCGGGTCCATGGTGGTTTCCCACAGCTGCTCGGGGTTCATCTCGCCCAGACCCTTGTAGCGCTGGCGCGAGGTGGCGCGTTCGGCTTCGCCGATCAGCCACTTCATGGCCTGGCGGAAGTCGTCGACCTTTTCTTCCTTGCCGCGTTCGCCCTCGCCGCGCTTGACCAGCGCGCCTTCGGTGCTCAGCAGGCCGCGGAAGGTGTTGGCAGCCTGCGCGAGCGCGTCGTAGTCGGCGCCGTGCACGAAGTCCTGCGAGATCACGCTGGACTTGATGTTGCCGTGGTGGCGGCGGCTGATGCGCAGCAGCGGCTTGTCGGTGCGGGCGTCGAACTCGCTGCTCACCTCGGCCGGCACGCCGGTCGTGTTGAGTTCGCGCAGCTTGGCCTGCAGCGCCACGGCCGAAGCCTCGGCGGCGGCCGGCGTGTCCAGGTCGAGCGCCACGCCGTCGGCGATGGCGCGCAGTGCTTCGGCGTCCATGAAGTTGCGCAGGCGGGCGATGACGGCCTCGGCCACCTGGTGCTTGCGCGCCAGTTCGGCCAGGGTGTCGCCCGACAGCGTGGTCGAGGCGGCGCCGCCGGTCTCGATGCTCGCGTCTTTCAGTGCCACCTTGAGCAGGAAGGCGTCGAGCGCGGGACCGTCCTTCAGGTACTGCTCTTCCTTGCCGACCTTCACCTTGTACAGCGGCGGCTGCGCGATGTAGATGTGGCCGCGTTCGACCAGCTCGGGCATCTGGCGGTAGAAGAACGTGAGCAGCAGCGTGCGGATGTGGGCGCCGTCCACGTCGGCGTCGGTCATGATGATGATGCGGTGGTAGCGCAGCTTGGCGACGTTGAAGTCGTCCGCGCCGCCGCCGGCCGTGGTTGCGCCGGCGCGGCCGATGCCGGTACCGAGCGCGGTGATCATCGTGAGAATTTCGTTGCTGGTGAGCAGCTTCTCGTAGCGCGCCTTCTCGACGTTCAGGATCTTGCCGCGCAGCGGCAGGATGGCCTGGAACTTCCGGTCGCGGCCCTGCTTGGCGGAGCCGCCGGCGGAGTCACCCTCCACCAGGTAGACCTCGCACAGGGCGGGGTCCTTTTCCTGGCAGTCGGCCAGCTTGCCGGGCAGGCCCATGCCGTCGAGCACGCCCTTGCGGCGCGTCATTTCGCGGGCCTTGCGCGCGGCTTCGCGGGCGCGGGCGGCCTCGACGATCTTGCCGCAGATGATCTTGGCGTCGTTCGGGCGTTCCTGCAGGTAGTCGGTCAGCAGGCGGCCGACGATGTCTTCCACCGGCGCGCGCACCTCGCTGGACACCAGCTTGTCCTTGGTCTGGCTGGAGAACTTGGGCTCGGGCACCTTCACGCTCAGCACGCAGCACAGGCCTTCGCGCATGTCGTCGCCGGTGACCTCGACCTTCGCCTTTTTCGCGAACTCGTTCTCTTCGATGTACTTGTTGATGACGCGGGTCATCGCGGCGCGCAGGCCGGTCAGGTGGGTGCCGCCGTCACGCTGCGGGATGTTGTTGGTGAAACACAGCACCTGCTCGTTGTAGCCGCTGTTCCACTGCATCGCCACTTCGACGCCGATGTGCGTGCCGGGGATGCCGCCGTAGGTGTCGGCCGGCTTTTCGCCCGCTGCGTAGAACGAGTTCGGGTGCAGGACGGTCTTGCCCTTGTTGATGAACTCCACGAAGCCGCGCACGCCGCCGGCGCCGGAGAAGTCGTCTTCCTTGCCGGTGCGTTCGTCGAGCAGGCGGATGCGCACGCCGTTGTTCAGGAAGCTCAGCTCGCGCAGGCGCTTGCTCAGGATTTCGTAGTGGAAATCGCTGTTTTCCTTGAAGATTTCCGTGTCGGGCAGGAAGTGGACTTCGGTGCCGCGCTTGTCGGTGTCACCGATGATCTTCATGGGCGAGACCTCGACGCCGTTCACGGTCTCGAGCAGGCGGTTCTGCACGAAGCCGCGGCTGAATTCGAGTTCGTGGATCTTGCCTTCGCGGCGCACGATAAGGCGCAGCTTCACGCTCAGCGCGTTCACGCACGAGACGCCCACGCCGTGCAGGCCGCCCGACACCTTGTAGCTGTTCTGGTTGAACTTGCCGCCAGCGTGCAGTTCGGTGAGCGCAATCTCAGCGGCCGAGCGCTTGGGCTCGTGCTTGTCGTCCATCTTCACGCCGGTCGGGATGCCGCGGCCGTTGTCGGTGACGGAGATCGAGTTGTCGGAGTGGATGGTCACGACGATGTCGTCGCAATGGCCCGCCAGCGCTTCGTCGATGGAGTTGTCGACCACTTCGAACACGAGGTGGTGCAGGCCCGTGCCGTCGGAGGTGTCGCCGATGTACATGCCCGGGCGCTTGCGCACGGCTTCCAGACCTTCGAGGATCGTGATCGAGCCTTCGCCGTAGCTGGTGTCGGCGGGGACGCCTTCGGGCGCCACGATCTGGATTTCGGGGGTATAGACCGGCTCGGTGTGCGGCACTTCGGGCTTGTTCTCTTCTGCACTCATTCGGATATTCCTCTGTCTCTCACGGGTTTCCCGTGATTTTTCGGGCTCTCAAAAGCTCAATTCGCCGCCTCTTGAAAGCGCAAACCCGCGGGGGGCCGCGGGTTGTGTGCGCAAGGCGCTGTGTCTTGGGGGGTCTAGATGCGCATCGGCATCACGACGTACTTGAAAGATGCGTTCTCGGGGATGGTTAACAAGGCCGAGCTGTTGGAGTCGGCCAAGTCCAGCTTGACCATGTCCTGGTCCATGTTCGACAGCGCGTCGATCAGGTAGGTCACGTTGAAGCCGATCTCGATGCTGTCGCCGCCGTAGTCGATGTCGAGTTCGTCCTGGGCTTCTTCCTGCTCGGCGTTGTTCGACGCGATGCGCAGCGTGCCCGGCTCGATGTTCAGGCGCACGCCCTTGAACTTCTCGCTGGTCAGGATGGCGGTGCGCTGCAGGCTGGCCAGGAGCGGTGCACGGCCGAGCGTGACGGTGTTCTTGTGGTTCTTGGGAATCACGCGGTTGTAGTCGGGGAACTTGCCCTCGACCAGCTTGGTGACGAACTCCATGCCGCCGAAGCTGAACTTGGCCTGGTTGTTCGCGAACTGCATCTCGATGGCGCCTTCGGCGTCGGACAGCAGGCGCTGCATTTCGAGCACGGTCTTGCGCGGCAGGATCACTTCCTGGCGCGGCACTTCGACGTCGAGCAGGGCCGACGAGAACGCCAGGCGGTGACCGTCGGTGGCCACCAGGCTCAGCTGCTTGCCTTCGGCCACGAACAGGATGCCGTTCAGGTAGTAGCGGATGTCGTGCACGGCCATCGCGAACGAAACCTGCGAGAGCAGGTCTTTGAGCGTCTTTTGCGGCACGCTGAACACGGGGCCGAAATTGGCGGCTTCCTGCACCAGCGGGAAGTCTTCGGCGGGCAGCGACTGCAGCGTGAAGCGGCTCTTGCCACCCTTGAGCACGAGCTTGCTGGCGCTCGATTCGAGGCTCACCGTCTGGTCGGCCGGCATGGTGCGCAGGATGTCGATCAGCTTGCGCGCGCCGATGGTGGTCGTGAAATTGCCCTCGTCGCCACCGAGCTCGGCGGTGGTGCGGATCTGGATCTCGAGGTCGCTGGTGGTCAGCTGCAGCTGGCCGCCGGTCTTGCGGATCAGCACATTGGCCAGGATCGGCAGGGTATGACGCCGTTCCACGATGCCAGCCACCGACTGCAGGGCGGCAAGAACTTTGTCTTGGGTTGCCTTCAAAACGATCATGTCTTCTTCCTCTTCTCTTATCTCTTTGAATCAGCTTTCAGGACGCCATTCTCCGCTGTCGCGAGGGGCGTTCTTGATGACATTCGGCTTCAGCCTTTGAGGGTCTGTTCGAGGACGTGGAGCTGCTGGTTGAGTTCGGTGAGCTGCTGGCGCTCGCCCGAAATCTTGCGCACCGCGTGGAGCACCGTCGTGTGGTCGCGACCGCCGAACAGCTCGCCGATTTCCGGCAGGCTCTTCTGCGTGAGCTCCTTGGCCAGGTACATCGCGATCTGCCGAGGCCGCGCAATGCTGGCCGGGCGTTTCTTGCTGTACATGTCGGCGACCTTGATCTTGTAGTAGTCGGCCACCGTCTTCTGGATATTTTCGACCGAGATCTGCCGATTCTGGATCGACAGCAGGTCGCGCAGCGCCTCGCGCGCCAGGGCGATCGAGATCTCCTTCTGGTTGAAGCGCGAGTAGGCCAGGATCTTGCGCAGGGCGCCTTCGAGCTCGCGCACGTTGGAGCGCACGTTCTTGGCCACGAAGAAGGCGACTTCCTCGGGCATTTCGGTGCCTTCAACGCGGGCCTTGTTGATCAGAATTGCCACGCGCATCTCGAGCTCGGGCGGCTCGATCGCCACCGTGAGGCCCGAATCGAAGCGCGACACCAGCCGCTCGTGGATGTCGGCAAGACCCTTGGGATAGGTGTCGCTGGTCATCACGATGTGCGACTTCTTGGCGAGCAAGGCCTCGAACGCGTTGAAGAACTCTTCCTGCGTGCGGTCCTTGTTGGCGAAGAACTGCACGTCGTCGATCAGCAGCAGATCGAGCGAGTGGTAGCGCTCCTTGAACTCATCGAAAGTCTTGCGCTGATAGGCCTTGACCACATCCGACACGAACTGTTCGGCGTGGATGTAGAGAACTTTCGAATCCGGCCGGTCAGCCAGCAGCCGATTGCCCACCGCGTGCATCAGGTGGGTCTTGCCCAGGCCGACGCCGCCGTAGATGAAAAGCGGGTTGTACAGGTGGCCCGGCATGCCGGCCACGTGCATCGCCGCGGCGCGTGCCATGCGGTTGGCCGTGCCCTCGACCAGGGTGTCGAAAGTGAGCCCCGAATTGAGGCGGTTCTTGAAACCGGCGGCGGCCGGTTCCTCGCCCGGGCCGGCCACGTCGCGCGGCACATCCGTTTCGGCCATGATGGCCATGGGCGCAACACGGACGGGGGCTTCGCGCGGAGCGAGCGCTAACTCGATGGTGACCGGCTGGCCGTACATCTTCTCGGCCATGGCCGCGATCTTGCCGGCGTACTGGGCACGGATCCAGTCGAGCTTGAAGCGGTTGGCGACGAACACCGTCATGCGCGAAAGGTCGTCGGCGACCTGCGCGTTGAGGGGTTTGATCCAGGTATTGAACTGCTGCTCGGACAGCTCCTGCGCGAGCTGGTCGACGCAGGCTTGCCACAGGCTTTCGCCGATGCCGTCAGTCGACATGGGTGCTTGAAAAAGTGAGGGAACCTTCGGGCATTTCTTGTATAGGTATTGTGGATATTCTCTGCTGGAAGGCGCCGGGCATTCTAACTTGTCAAAACCTTATCCACATGCTGCGCTGCACATGGAAAGGCCCGCAAATCCAGTCGAAGATTGTTCCCGCGGCCAATGTTTGCGATAATTGCGGGTTTCCCTGAAAAGCCTTCACAGCGTCTTTCGGGGGCCATCCGAAACTCGCTCCCCCAGCGCTCGTCGGGTTTGTGCATGCCTTCATGCGGAAACCGGCGCAAACAGGGAATCAGGAAACCATCATGAAACGCACTTACCAAGCATCCAAAGTCCGCCGCGCCCGTACCCACGGCTTTCTGGTCCGCATGAAGACCCGTGGCGGCCGCGCCGTGATCAACGCACGCCGCGCCAAGGGCCGCAAGCGCCTGGCCGTCTGACGGCACCCCACCTGCCGTTGTCAGCCGCCGATACGTCCGCGCAGGCTCCTGCAGCCTCTGCGCCTGGCCCCGCCAGCAGCGACGTCCGCGGCCCGGCTTCTTTGCAGCGGCTCAAGACCCGCGCGCAATTCCAGGCCGTCCTCGCAGGTGCCACCGTGGCGCGCACTGCCCATTTCGCATTGCACCGCTGTGCGCTCGATGCTTCCGCATCGGGCGCCGCTTCGCTGTTTCCGTCCGATGAGGTCTGGCTGGGCGCCATGGTGCCCAAGCGCTGGGCACGCCGCGCGGTGACGCGCAACGCCATCAAGCGCCAGATCTACACCGTGAGCGCCGCGCCTGGCGTTGCTTTGCCGCGTGCCGCGCACGTGGTGCGTCTGCGCGCCGGTTTCGATCGCAAGGTATTCGTGAGCGCCTCTTCGGACGCGCTCAAGGCCGCCGTGCGCGCCGAGCTCCAGCAACTGCTGGCGCGCGCCGGGCGCCCGGCGGCACCAGCTCCCGCCTCCTCTGCACGCGCCTCCGCATGAAACGCCTGCTGATCGGCCTCGTGAAGGCCTACCGCCTGCTGCTGAGCCCCTGGCTCGGGCAGTCGTGCCGCTTCACGCCGACCTGCTCCGTGTATTCGATCGAGGCGTTGGAAGTGCACGGCGCGCTCAAGGGCAGTTACCTGACTTTGCACCGCATCGCGCGCTGCCAGCCCTGGTGCCAGGGCGGCCACGATCCGGTTCCACCGAAATCACAGCGTCGCACTGAGCGGTCAGGCTCGCTGTTTTCGTCTCTTCTCTCCTCCGACAAGAAGTCTTCGTCATGAACGATATCCGCCGCACGATCCTGTGGGTGATTTTTGGTTTCTCGCTCGTGCTGCTGTGGGACCAATGGCAGGTCTTCAACGGCAACAAGCCGACCTTCCTGCCGTCGACCAAGCCCGCCGTCACGGCACCGGCTGCCGGTACGGCCACGAACAACGGCGTGCCGACCGCGGCTGCCGCAGCCGGCGGCACCGCAGGTGCCGTACCCACGCAGGCGGCCCCGGCCGCGCCGCGCGAGCAGGTCGTGGTGACCACCGACCTGTTCAAGGCGACGATCGACAGCGAAGGCGCCACGGTCAACCACCTCGAACTGCTCAAGTACGACGAAGCCGACCGCACCAAGCGCGTCGTGCTGTTCGAGAACGGCTCGCCCGCCACGCGTTACGTCGCGCAGACCGGCCTGCTGAACCCCGTCGCTGGCGATGCCTTCCCCAACCACCTGACGGCCATGACGCCGAAGGCCGGTCCGCGCGCGATGGCCGACGGCCAGAACATGCTCGAAGTGAGCTTCGAAAGCGCCCCGGTCGGCGGGCTGAAGTACATCAAGACCTACGTGTTCAAGCGTGACGACTACGTCATCGGCGTGCGCCACGAAGTGGTCAACGTGAGCGACCAGCCGCGCGACGCACAGCTGTACATGCAGCTGCTGCGCCACGGCACCGTGGCCGCCGGCACCATGTTCGGCACCAACACCTTCACGGGTCCGGCCGCGTACACCAACGAGAAGAAGTTCCACAAGCTCGACTTCAAGGACATCGCCAAGGGCAAGATCGAACCGCCGCCGCCGGCCAACGACGGCTGGATCGCGATGGTGCAGCATTACTTCGCGTCGGCCTGGCTGCTCAAGGGCGACCCGGCCAGCGAACAGCTGCGCCGCGAATTCCGCGTGAAGGACCTGGGCGACAACCTCTTCACCGTCGCCATGGTGGCGACGCTGCCGAAGATCGCTCCGGGCGCCACGCAGGTCGTGAACAGCGCGCTGTTCGCCGGCCCCGAAGAAGAAAAGAAGCTCGAAGCCATCGCCCCCGGCCTGGACCTGGTGAAGGACTACGGCATCTTCGCGATCATCTCCAAGCCGCTGTACTGGCTGCTCACGCAGCTGCACGGCATCCTGGGCAACTGGGGCTGGTCGATCGTCGCGCTCGTGGTGCTGCTGAAGGCGGCCTTCTACTGGCTCAACGCCAAGGCCTACGCCAGCATGGCCAAGATGAAGGCCATCAACCCGAAGATCATGGAAATGCGCGAGCGGCTGAAGGACAAGCCGCAAGAAATGCAGCAGGAAATGATGCGGATCTACAAGACCGAAAAGGTCAATCCGATGGGCGGCTGCTTCCCCATCGTGATCCAGATCCCGGTGTTCATTGCGCTGTACTGGGTGCTGCTGTCGTCGGTTGAAATGCGCCATGCGCCGTGGATTCTCTGGATCACCGACCTGTCGGCACCGGACCCCTGGTACATCCTGCCGATCGTGATGACGGCCACCTCGCTGTTCCAGACCTGGCTCAACCCGACGCCGCCCGATCCGATGCAGGCCAAGCTGATGTGGATCATGCCGCTCGCGTTCAGCGTGATGTTCATCTTCTTCCCGGCCGGCCTGGTGCTGTACTGGATCACGAACAACGTGCTGTCGATCGCGCAACAGTGGTTCATCAACAAGCGACTGGGCGTGCTGGGCAAATAAGCCGCACGGCCTCCGCCACCCGCAAAGGGCCGCATCCGCGGCCCTTTGCTTTTTGCTGAAAGAATCGCGCTGTCATGACGCTTGCCCGCACCTCCGATCCCATCGTCGCCATCGCCACCGCCCCGGGGCGCGGGGCGGTCGGCATCGTTCGCGTGTCGGGCGCCCGGCTGGCGCCGCTGGTCGAGGCGCTGTGCGCCCGTGCGCTCAAGCCGCGCGAGGCCACCTACCTGCCCTTTCGCGATGCGCAGGGCGAGCCGGTCGACCACGGCCTGGCGATCCATTTCCCGACGCCGCATTCCTACACCGGCGAAGACGTGCTCGAGCTGCAGGCGCACGGCGGCCCGGTCGTGCTGCAGCTCTTGTTGTCGCGCTGCCTCGAGGCCGCAGCCGAAATCGATCCGGCCACCCATCGTCCACGCCTGCCCGGCCTGCGCGTGGCCGAGCCGGGCGAGTTCAGCCAGCGCGCCTTTCTCAACGGCAAGATCGACCTGGCCCAGGCCGAGGCCATCGCCGACCTGATCGACGCGAGCACCGAGGCCGCCGCGCGCAGTGCCGGGCGCTCGCTGTCGGGCGCGTTCTCGCGTGAGATCCACACGCTGCGCGACGCGCTCATCCACCTGCGCATGCTGGTCGAGGCCACGCTCGACTTTCCCGAGGAAGAAATCGACTTCCTCCAGAAAGCCGACGCCACGGGCCAGCTGCAACGGCTGCAGGCGCAGTTGGCCGCCGTGCAGCTGCGCGCCAAGCAAGGGGCATTGCTGCGCGAAGGCATCAAGGTGGTGATCGCGGGCCAACCCAACGCCGGCAAGAGTTCGCTGCTCAACGCGCTGGCCGGCGCCGAGCTGGCCATCGTGAGCGCCATCGCGGGCACCACGCGCGACGTGGTCTCGCAGACCATCCAGATCCACGGCGTGCCGCTGCACGTGGCCGACACCGCCGGCCTGCGCGACAGCACCGACGAGGTCGAACAGATCGGCGTGGCGCGCGCCTGGGGGCAGATCGAAAGCGCCGACGCCGTGCTGTTCCTGCACGACCTCACGCGCGCCGACCAGCCCGACTACGCCGCCGCCGACGCCGAGATCCTGGCGGGCCTGCGGCGCAAGCTGCCGGCGAGCGTGCCGGTGCTCGATGTGTGGAACAAGCAGGACGCTGCATCGTCGGCCGCGCCACCGTCCGAAGGCATCGCGCTGTCAGCCAAGACCGGCGCGGGCATCGAGGCGCTGCGCGACCAACTGCTCGCCATGGCCGGCTGGCAGGCCGTGCCCGAAGGCGTTTACCTGGCGCGCGCGCGCCATGTGCAGGCGCTGGCCCGCGTCGAGACGCACCTCGCGCTGGCGGCGGCCCACCTGGCGGCGCAGGCGCAGCTGCTCGACCTGCTGGCCGAGGAGCTGCGGCTGGCCCAGAACGCGCTCAACGAGATCACCGGCGAGTTCGGCGCGGACGATCTGCTGGGTGTCATCTTTTCGCGCTTCTGTATCGGGAAATAGCGACACATGCGTGCGCTTCGCCGGGGAAAGCGTAAACAGTTGTAGCCGAACCTCGGGGCCTTCGCGGATACTTCGGATCACTTGCGGGGGTCGAGAAAAACATGTCCATCCAGAACCTGAGCCGCGCCATCGCGGAGAACCTGAGCGCCGATGCGTTCGCGCTGACCTTGAGCGTCGCGCAGTGGGACACGCTCGCGGGTTATCTGCAGCCGATCGAAACCGCCATCGGCGACGTGCTGATCTCCCAGGGCACGCACGACCGCTCGGTGTTCTTCATCGAAAGCGGCGCCATCAGCGTGCACCGTGTCAGCAGCAAGGAGCAGATGCGCCTGGCCGTGCTGTCGCCGGGCTCGGTGGTGGGCGAAGGCTCGTTCTTCTCGCGTGAGCCGCATGCGGCCAACGTGGTGGTGACGGGTGCGGGGCGCGCGTGGCGCCTCACCGCCGTGCGGTTTTCCGAGATGTCGAACCGCCAGCCCAACATGGCGCTGGACATCGCGATGGCGCTCGGCGCCGTGATCGCCAAGCGCATGGCGCACCGTTCCAAGCGGGTGGCCGTCACCTGAGCTGAGCTTCCCGCTCGCCGCGCGCTGCCAGCCGCTGCACAACAACAAGAACAAGTCTTCGTTTTCGATCCTGAGAATTGCTGGTGAGCCATGGCCTTGATCTGCCCGGTCTGTGACGCGGACAACCGCGACGGTGCCAACTTCTGCAGAAGCTGCGGTGGCCGGCTGTCGGCCGCCGACCGCATTCCCCCGCCGCCGGGGCCCGCCGCTGCCGACCGCGAATGGGCGACCACCGCACCGGCCCAACTGCGCGCGCCGACCATTCCCGCGCCGTTGTTCGATCCCGCGGAGTCGAAGCGCGCGTCGTCGCCTGCGTCCAACGGCTGGATGCCCGAGCCGCCCCCACCACCGCCGGCGGATGAACGAACCGTGATCGTGGCGCCGGGACGTGGGGGCGCGGGGTCGTCCTTGCCTCCGTCCCCGCGGGCCGACCGGCCAAAGACGCGGATCAAGGTCAAGCGCATCAAGCCGCCCGAGCCGGTGCTGCGCCCGCGTGGCATCGGGTTGTGGCTGGGGCTGCTCGCGGTCGCGCTGCTGCTGGTGGTCGCGGGCTGGCTGGGCTACGGGACTGGCAGCAAGGCGCCCGAACCGGCCGGGGCGCCGGCCCCAGCGATCGCGCCGGCTCCCGTGGTGGCGCCGCCAGCGGTCGAGCCATCGCCCGTTCCGACCGAGCCCGCGCCGCCCGTGGCCGAACCGCCACCTGCAGAAGCGGTCGTCGAGCCAGCCGAAGCTGCACCCAAGCCGACGCCCGTCGCGAAGCCGCGCAAGCCGGCGACGCCTGCCGCGCCAGCGCCGCAGGCACCGCCCGCTGCGGCGCCCGTGGCGGTTGCTCCAGCACCCGCGCCTGCGACACCGGCTCCGCCGGCCGATCCGCAGGCCCAATGCGGCGACCGCAACTTCATCGCCAAGGCGCAATGCATGGCGGCCCAGTGCGCGAAGCCCGAGTACAAGTCGCACGCGCAGTGCGAAGCGGTGCGCCGTCAGCAGCGCATCGACGAAGAAAAGCGCAACCCGTCGCTCTTGAACTGAGCCCGCGCCGGCGGCCTCAGCCCTTCTGCAGCCGCTCGATGGCAATCGCCAGCGCGGCGGGCTTGCCCGACAGAACCAGCGTGTCACCGTCCGACAGCAGCGTGTCGTCGTCCGGCACGCGCGCCTGACCGTCCTGCCGGCGCAGGTTGGCCACGCGCACGCCCAGCGTCGGCAGCGCCAGCCGTCCCAGCGTCTGGCCGATGGCGCGTGCGCCCGACGTGAGCGTGAAGCTGTTCAGGCGCTCGTGGTCGATCTCGTCGGCGTTGTCGTCGTCGGCGCCGTGGAAGTAGCCGCGCAGCAGGTTGTAGCGCGCGTCGCGCTGGTCCTGCACGACACGGATCACGCGCCGCATCGGCACGCCGACCAGCGCCAGCGCATGGCTGGCGAGCATCAGCGAACCCTCGATGGCCTCGGGCACCACCTCGGTCGCGCCGGCGGCCTGCAGTTTTTCGAGGTCGTGGTCGTCCTGCGTGCGCACAATCACCGGCACGTGCGCCGCGTGGGCGCGGGTGTTGGCCAGCACCTTCATCGCGCCCCCCACGTCCAGGTAGGTGACGACCACCGCGCTGGCGCGCGCTAGGCCCGCGGCCATCAGCGCCTGCAGCCGCGCCGCGTCGCCGAACACCACCGAATCGCCGGCCGCGGCGGCCTGGCGCACGCGGTCGGGGTCGAGGTCGAGCGCCATGTAGGGAATGCCTTCGCGCTCGAGGATGCGCGCCAGGTTCTGGCCGCAGCGCCCGTAGCCGCAGATGATCACGTGCTGCGCGGTGTTGATGGTCTTGCGCGCGATGCTGGTCATCTGCAGCGACTGCTGCAGCCAGTCGCTGGCCACCAGCTTGCGCACGATGGCGTTGCTGTACATCACGATGAAGGGCGTGGCCAGCATCGACAGCACCATCGACGCCAGCACCGGGTTGGCCAGCCACGGCGGCAGCAGGCTGCGCTCTTGCGCGAGCGTGAGCAGCACGAAGCCGAACTCGCCGGCCTGCGCCAGGTACAGGCCGGTGCGCAGCGACACGCCCGAAGTCGCGCCCAGCACCCGCGCCAGCACGGTCACCAACACCAGCTTGAACAGCAGCGGCACCACCAGCAGCACGGCCACCAGCAGCCAGCGCTCGACCACGATGTGCCAGTCGAGCGACATGCCGACGGTGATGAAGAACAGCCCCAGCAGCACGTCGTGAAAGGGGCGGATGTCGGTTTCGACCTGGTGCTTGTATTCCGTTTCCGACACCAGCATGCCGGCGATGAAGGCGCCCAGCGCCAGGCTCAGGCCGGCCCGCTCGGTGAGCCAGGCCAGGCCCAGCGTGATCAGCAGCACGTTCAGGATGAACAGCTCTTCGCTGCGCCGCCGCGCCACTAGCGTGAGCCACCAGCGCATGATGCGCGGCCCGCCGTAGAGCAGCACGCCGATGAGGAAGGTCGCCTTCACCAGCGCGAAGCCCAGCGCCTTGGCCAGCGCCTCGGGCGGTGCGCCCAGGGCGGGAATCAGCACCAGCAGCGGCACCACGGCCAGGTCTTGAAACAGCAGCACGCCCATCACGCGCTTGCCGTGTTCGCTCTCCAGCTCGAGCCGCTCGGCCATCAGCTTGACCACGATGGCCGTGCTGCTCATGGTGAGCGCGCTCGACAGCGCCAGCGTGGTCTGCCACCCGAGCTGCCAGGCCGGTGGCAGCTGCGTGGCGATGAGCAGCGCGCCGACGGTGGCCAGCGCCATGGTCAGCAGCACCTGCAGCAGGCCCAGCCCGAACACGTGCTTGCGCATGGCGCGCAGCTTGGGCAGGCTGAACTCGAGCCCGATCACGAACATCAGGAACACCACGCCGAATTCGCCCAGGTGGCGGATGCCTTCGGAGTTCTGCGCCAGCGCCAGCGCATGCGGGCCGATGAGCACGCCGGCCGTCAGGTAGCCGAGCATCGGCGGCAGCTTCAGTGACCGGCAGGCCACCACGCCGATCACCGCGGCCAACAGATACAACAGCGTGAGATCGAACGAAGACATAGGCGCCGATGCTAGAGCAATGTCCGTGCCCCGGGCTTCCCCGGGCCATGTGATCGCCGACCGCGCCCGCCTCGTAAAATCCGGCGATGAGCTCCCGCCCCGCCCCGACCCCCATGGTCGACCCCGAAGCCATCCTGGCCCGGGCACGCGTCACATTCGACATCGAAGCCGAAGCCGTCCTCGGCCTGAAGGCCCGCGTCGGTCCGAGTTTTGTCGAGGCCGTGCGCAAGATTCTTGAGGTGCGCGGCCGCGTGGTCGTGATGGGCATGGGCAAGAGCGGCCACGTCGGCCGCAAGATCGCCGCCACCCTCGCCTCCACCGGCACGCCCGCGATGTTCGTGCACCCGGCCGAGGCCAGCCACGGCGACCTCGGCATGATCAAGTCGGTCGACCTCGTGCTGGCCATCTCCAACAGCGGCGAGGTCGACGAACTCACCGTGCTGCTGCCGGTGGTCAAGCGCCAGGGCGTGCCCTTGATCGCCATCACCGGCCGTGCCGATTCCACCCTGGCGCGCCATGCCGACATCGTGATCGATGCCGGCGTCGCCAAGGAAGCCTGCCCGCTGAACCTCGCACCCACCGCGAGCACCACCGCGCAGATCGCCATGGGCGACGCCCTGGCCGTGGCCCTGCTCGACGCGCGCGGTTTCGGCTCCGAAGACTTCGCGCGCTCGCACCCGGGCGGCGCGCTGGGCCGCAAGCTGCTCACCCACCTGAGCGACGTCATGCGCTCGGGCGACGAGGTGCCGTGCGTGCCGCCGACGGCCACCGTCAGCGAGCTGATGCGCGCGATGAGCATCAAGGGCTTCGGCGCCGCTGCCGTGGTCGAGTCCGATGGCCGGGCGCTGGGCATCTTCACCGACGGCGACCTGCGCCGCCTGATCGAAGCCGGCGCCGACCTGCGCACGCCCAAGGCGGCCGACATCATGCACCGCGACCCGCGCACCATCCGCGTCGACGCGCTGGCGGTGGAGGCGGCCGAACTCATGGAGCAATGCGGCATCACCCGCCTGTTCGTGATCGACAGCGCGGGGGTGATCGTCGGCGCGGTGAACACCAACGACCTGATGCGCGCGAAGGTCATCTGATGCCGCTTGATTTCCAGGCCGAGACCCTGCTGGCCGCGCAAGATGTGCGCATCGTCTTCTTCGACATCGACGGCGTGCTGACCGACGGCGGCGTGTACTTCACCGAGCACGGCGAAACGCTCAAGCGCTTCAGCATCCTCGACGGCTACGGCCTCAAGCTGCTGCGCAAGGCCGGCATCACGCCGGCCGTGATCACCGGGCGCGACTCCAAGCCGCTGCGCGTGCGGCTCGAGGCGCTGGGCATCGAGCACGTGCGCTACGGCACCGAAGACAAGCTGCCCGCCGCCGAAGCCATGCTGAAGCAGCTCGGCTTCACCTGGGCGCAGGCCGCCGCCATCGGCGACGACTGGCCCGACCTGCCGGTGCTGACCCGCGTCGGCTTCGCAGCAGCGCCGGCCAACGCGCACGCCGAAGTGCGTGCCGTGGCGCGCTATGTGACCACCGCACGCGGCGGCGAAGGCGCGGCGCGCGAATTCTGCGACCTGCTGTTGACGGCCTGCGGCCAGTACCGCCCGCTGCTCGACGCTGCCCTGGGCCCCCGACCATGAGCCCGCAGCTGCGACGCGCCTGGAACCTGACGCGCGATGTGCTCGACCGCACCACCATCTACCTGCCGATCATCCTGATGGCGGGCGTGGCGCTGGGCACCTACTGGCTGGTGCGCAATGCGCCCAAGCTGCTGGAGCCCACCGCCAAGGCGGCGCCCACGCACGAGCCCGACTACTTCATGCGGGACTTCGTCATCAAGAATTTCCTGCCCAACGGCGACCTGCGCAGCGAGCTGCACGGCACCGAGGGACGGCACTACCCGGACACCGACACCATCGAGGTCGACCAGGTGCGCATGCGCTCGGTGTCGCCCGAGGGGCTCGTCACGCGTTCGTCGGCGAACCGGGGCTTGTCGAACTCCGATGGCAGCGAGATCCAGCTGTTCGGCAACGCGATCGTGATCCGCGAACCGACGGTCAGCGCAAGCGGCAAGGCCACGCCGCGGCTGGAGTTCCGTGGCGAGTTCCTGCACGCGTTTCTCGACACCGAGAAGGTGCAGTCGAACAAGCCGGTCACGCTCATCCGCGGCAGCGACCAGTTCACCGGCGACACGCTCGACTACGACAACCTGAGCGGCGTGGCCAACCTCACAGGCCGCGTGCGCGGCGTGCTGGTGCCGTCGGCCGCGGCGGGCAAGCCGCGCTGAGCGGCTGCCATACAAAAACAAGCTCCCGGGAGACGACCGATACATGACCACCGCCGCACCGCTCGTCTTCATCACCGGCGCTTCCAGCGGCATCGGCCAGGCCCTGGCCGCGTCTTTCTACGACGCGGGCTACCGGCTGGCGCTGGTCGCGCGGCGCACGGCGGAGATCGACGCCTGGGCCACGGGTCGCCAGCTGGACGCGGGCCGCTACCAGGTCTACGGTGCCGACGTGGCGGACACCGACAGCATCGTGGCCGCCGGCACCGACTGCATCGCGCGCCAGGGCGTGCCCGACGTGGTGATCGCCAACGCCGGCATCAGCATCGGCATCGACACGGCCGACCGCGCGGACCTCGACGTGCTGGCGCGCACCTTCGCCGTCAACAACGTGGGGCTGGCCGCCACCTTTCATCCCTTCGTGCAGGCCATGGTGCAGCGTGGCAGCGGGCGGCTTGTGGGCATCGGCAGCGTCGCCGCCATTCGCGGGCTGCCGGGGCACGGCGCCTACTGCGCGAGCAAGGCCGGCGTCGTGGCGTACTGCGAGAGCCTGCGCGGGGAGCTGCGCACCAGCGGGGTGAAGGTCGTCACGCTCTGCCCGGGCTACATCGACACGCCGCTGACGCAGGGCAACCGCTACGGCATGCCCTTTCTCATGCAGCCCGAAGACTTTGCGGCCCAGGCGCTGCGCGCCATTGAGGCCGGCACGAGCTACCGCGTGATTCCGTGGCAGATGGGCGTGGTCGCCAAGGTCATGCGCCTGCTGCCCAACGCCGTGCTCGACCGCGCGGTGCAGGGCCGGGCGCGCAAGAAGCGCAGCGGCGAAGCCTGAGCTGCTGCGTCGCTGATCAGCGGCGCGCAGCCAAAAAAAAGGCTCCCGAGGGAGCCTTTTGTGTTTGTGTGCCGTGAGGCATGCGAAGGAGTGAACGGGGGTCAGTACCCACCGTTGCCGCCGCCGCCGTAGCCGCCACCACCGCCGCCGCTGCGACCACCGCCGCCGCCGCCACGGGGACCTGCGCCATAGGGGCTGCGGAAACCGCCATCGCCACCACCGCCGCCGCCCGAGCGACCACCACCGCCACCGCCGTAGCCGCCGCCACCGCCGGAACGGCCACCGCCGCCACCACCGTAGCCGCCACCACCGCCGCCGCCGTAGCCACCGCCACCACCGCCGCCATAACCACCACCACCGCCGCCGCCGCCGTAGCCGCCACCACCGCTGCGGGGAGGACGTGCTTCCATGGGACGTGCCTCGTTGACGACCACGCTGCGGCCGCCCAGGGGCTGGCCGTTCATGCCGTTGATGGCGGCCTGTGCTTCCGCGTCACTGCCCATCTCGACAAAGCCGAAGCCCTTCGAGCGACCCGTGTCGCGCTCCATCATGACCTTGGCGCTGGTCACTGCGCCGAACTGGCCAAAGGCCTGTTCGAGATCACCGTCGCGCACCGAGTAAGGCAGGTTGCCGACGTAGAGTTTGTTGCCCATCAAGGGACTCCTATAAACACATCAAGAAAAGCGATGGAGTCCCGAAAGCATCACTCAAACGAGAGCCGCCGAGCCGCGCGAAACTGACCGATCACCGAATTGCTCCCTCCCAAAATCAAGAGGGAGGCTCGTGCATTATGGGTGAAATATCAAAAAAGCAAGCGGGAATTTGCGTCTTGAGGTAGCACTTGTTGAAAGCATTTGAAGTTAGCGCACGCCTACCTGTTTGAGCCGGGGGAATTGACGATGCGGCTACAATTTGCGGGTCATTGGGGAGTAGCCGCCTTCCGTATACGAGAAGGGCCCGCGTCAACAGACTTGTCCTTGCCCCACGAGGACATGGCGCGTGCAGTGAACACACCTGGCGAGACCTTTGACCGCACAACTTCGGGAATATGGCCGAAGGTGTTGTGCGGTCAATTGCGTCCTTCGGCCCAAGGAACCCCACATCCATCATGGAAGCTTTTCTCGTTGCAACGGGCGTGGTTGCGCTCGCCGAAATGGGCGACAAGACCCAACTCCTGGCCCTCTTGCTGGCCGCGCGTTTCAGGAAACCCTGGCCGATCGTGCTCGGCATCTTCGTCGCCACGGTCGTCAACCACGCGCTGGCCGGCGCGGTCGGCAACTACATCACGCGCTGGCTCGGCCCCGAGGTGCTGCGCTGGATTTTGGGCGGCTCGTTCATCGCGATGGCCGCCTGGATGCTGATTCCTGACAAGCTCGATGAAGACGACGCCCCCGGCGTCTCGAAGTTCGGCGTCTTCGGCACCACCGTGATCGCCTTCTTCCTGGCCGAGATGGGCGACAAGACCCAGATCGCCACCGTCATGCTGGCCGCCCGCTTCACGCAGGACTACGCCTGGGTCGTTGTCGGCACCACGCTGGGCATGATGCTGGCCAATGCGCCGGTCGTGTGGCTGGGCGACAAGATCGTGCGGCGCGTGCCGATCAAACTCGTGCACGGCATCTCGGCGGCGATCTTCCTGGTGCTGGGCGTCATCATGATCGTCGGCTGGTAAGAAGGGCGGGTTCCTTCCAGGAACACCGCGGAACCGGCTTTGCCGGGCCGCTGGTGTTGCCCCCGGAAAGGGGGTTGGAGAAGCGACACGCAGTGCGCGGAGCCTGGGGGATATACTAGATATGCGCCGATTTGCTTCAGCTTGCGGGCGCTTTATAAATTCTGCTAAAGACGGCTGCCGAACCCGGCTCGTTTTTGGCGAGGCCGGGTTTTTTCATTCATGTCGTCGCCATCACCTTTGGTCGTCACCCCGCAGTCGATGCAGTTCGCAGGCCCGCTGGCCCTGCGCAGCGGCGCCTCGATCAGCGGCTACACGCTCGCCTACGAAACCTACGGCACCCTCAACGCCGAGCGCAGCAATGCGGTGCTGGTGTGCCATGCGCTCAACGCCTCGCACCACGTTGCGGGCGTGTACGAGGGCCAGGCCCGCTCCGAGGGCTGGTGGGACAACATGGTGGGCCCGGGCAAGCCGCTGGACACCGACCGCTTCTTCGTGATCGGCGTCAACAACCTCGGCTCCTGCTTCGGCTCGACCGGCCCGATGCACGTGAACCCCGCCAACGGCCGTGTTTACGGCGCCGACTTCCCGGTGGTCACGGTCGAAGACTGGGTCGACGCCCAGGCCGTGCTGCTCGACGCACTGGGCATCCAGACGCTCGCGGCCGTGATGGGCGGCAGCCTCGGCGGCATGCAGGCGCTGTCGTGGACGCTGCAGTACCCCGATCGCGTGCGGCATGCCGTGGTGGTGGCCAGCGCGCCCAACCTCACGGCCGAGAACATCGCCTTCAACGAGGTGGCGCGCCGCGCCATCGTGACCGACCCCGACTTCCACGGCGGCCACTTCTACGAATACGGCGTGATCCCCAAGCGCGGCCTGCGCATCGCGCGAATGATCGGCCACATCACCTACCTGAGCGACGACGTGATGAACGCCAAGTTCGGGCGCATTCTGCGCAGCGCTGTCGAGGGTGAAGCGGCGGGGCTCGACTACCGCTATTCCACGCAGGACGTCGAGTTCCAGATCGAAAGCTACCTGCGCTACCAGGGCGACAAGTTCAGCGAGTACTTCGACGCCAACACCTACCTGCTGATCACCCGCGCGCTCGACTACTTCGACCCCGCGCGCCACCACGGCGGCCAGCTCAGCACCGCACTGGCGCAGGCCACGGCCAAGTTCCTGCTCGTGAGCTTCAAGACCGACTGGCGCTTCTCGCCCGCGCGCAGCCGCGAGATCGTGAAGGCGCTGCTCGACAACCGCCGCAACGTGAGCTACGCCGAGATCGACGCGCCGCACGGCCACGACGCCTTTCTGCTCGACGACGTGCGCTACATGGGCGTGGTGCGCTCGTACTTCGAACGCGTCGCCAAGGAATTGAGCGACGCCGGGCCGCCCCAAGGCGCGGGCCCCCAGGGGGGTGGCGCAGCACACGAAGTGGCAAGCCTGGGGGGGGCTGTTGCATGAGCGACATCGAACATCAACGACTGATTGCCGAACTCGTGCCCCAGGGATCGCGCGTGCTCGACCTCGGCTGCGGCGACGGCGCCCTGCTCGACCTGCTGCAGCGCGAGCGCGGCTGCACCGGCTACGGCGTGGAGATTGCCGACGGCAACGTGCTGCAGTGCATCCGCCGCGGCGTCGACGTGATCCAGCTCAACCTTGACGAAGGCCTGGCGATGTTCGACGACGCCACCTTCGACGTCGTGCTGCAGATCGACACGCTGCAGCACCTGCGCAATGCCGAGGTCATGCTGCGCGAGACCGCGCGCGTGGGCCGCTTCGGCATCGTCGCCTTTCCCAATTTTGCGCACTGGCCCAACCGCCTGAGCGTGGCGCGCGGGCGCATGCCCGTGACGCGCCGCCTGCCCTACCAGTGGTACGACACGCCCAACATCCGCGTCGGCACCTACAAGGACTTCGAGGTGCTGGCCGGCAAGAACAACCTGCGCGTGCTCGACGCCTTCGGCCTGCAGAACGGCCGCGACGTGCGCTGGCTGCCCAACGCGCGCGCCAGCACGGCGGTCTTCAAGTTCGAGCGGGGCGGCTGAGCACGCCGCCCTTGCACCGCACGGACATCGGGTCGGAATGAGCTTCACGCTCGCGCAGCCGGTTCACAGCGAACTGCTCATCAAGAAAAGCCGCTTCATCGGTTGCGTGCAACCGGTGCCCGACCGCGCGGCGGCGCTGGCGGTGGTCGCCTCGTTGCGCGCCGAACACCCCGGCGCCGCGCACGTGTGCTGGGCCCTGATGGCCGGCGGCCAGTCGGCCGCGAACGACGACGGCGAGCCCGGCGGCACGGCCGGGCGCCCGATGTTGGAAGTGCTGCGCCACCAGCAGGTGGAAGGCGCGCTCGCCACCGTGGTGCGCTACTTCGGCGGCGTGAAACTCGGTGCCGGCGGCCTCGTGCGGGCCTACACCGATGCCGTGGCACAGGCCCTGCTCGGCGCCACGCTGGTGCCGCTCGTGCGTCAGCGCCAGCTGCAGTGCGCCGTGCCCTATGCGCTCGAGGGGCTGGTGCGGCGCGAGCTGGCCGCCATCGGCGCGGTGCTCGAAGACGTGCAGCACGGCGACGACGTGCGCTTTGCCTTCGCGCTGCCCGCGCCCGAGGCCGATGCCTTCATCGCGCGCCTCGACGATGCTGCGCAAGGGCGCGTCGTCTGGCCGACGGCGTGAGCCGCTTCGCCGGCGCCTTGCCCGAAGCCGGCTCCGCCGTGAGGGCGAGCACGCCGCGCGATGCGAGCGCGATGGGCTCCGCCAGGTCGTCGTCGACACTGCGCCGTGTCATCTCGGCGGTCACGATGCCGGTGGGCACGGCCAGCACGCCCCAGCCCAGCAGCATCATCACCGAGGCGATCGCGCGGCCCAGGTCGGTCTTGGGCACGAGGTCGCCGAAGCCGACCGTCGCCATGGTGGAGATGGCCCAGTAGATCGCCACCGGAATGCTGGTGAAGCCGTGCGTCGGGCCTTCGACCACGTACATCAGCGTGCCCATCACCAGCACCACGAGCATCACGAAGCCCACGAACACCGTGATCTTGCGACGGCTGGACGCCACGGCCTGCACCAGCGCCCGGTACTCCACCGAATAGCGCGAGAGCTTGAAGATGCGGAACACGCGCAGCAACCGCAGGATGCGCACGTCGATCAGGTAGGCCAGCTCGGGCGCGAAGGCCACGAGAAAGGTCGGCAGCAGCGCGAGCAGGTCGATCACGCCGTAGAAGCTCAGCGCGTAGCGCAGCGGCTTGTTCACGCAGCACAGCCGTGCGATGTACTCCAGCGTGAAGAGAATCGTGAACACCCATTCGAGGGCATTGAACAGTGGCCGCCACTGGTCGCGGATCGACTGCACGCTGTCCAGGATGACGACCAGCACGCTGGTGACGATCACCGCGATCAGCGCCAGGTCGAACCACAGGCCGGCGGGCGTGTCGGCCTCGAAGATCACGGTGAACAGCGTGCGCCGCCAGCCGCGTGCAGGTTTGTCGAACCGCGAGTCGGTGTCGGAGGGCGTGGACAGGGCTTCGATGTTCGGACGGATCAGGCGGGTCATGAGGGCATTGTCATGGGGCCGGGCGACTTATTCAGTTACGCTTCTTGCGCAATGAAGTGCCGCATGCAGCGAGCGCCTTCTTACGATAGTCCCCTTTCTTGAGGAGCTCCCCATTGGCCACACAGTCCCCCTTTTTCGGCAAGCGCGATCGTGACACCGACTCGCTGACGTCCCGTCCCGCACCGCTGGTCGGTTCGGGCACCAATCTCTCGGGCACTCCCGTCAATCCCTCCTCGTTGACTGCGCAAGCCGGCCTGGCCCCGGTGGCAGCCGCTCCCGCCGTCAAGGAAGGCGGCAGCAAGCTCACCGTCGGCCCGAACATCAAGCTCAAGGGCGTCGAGATCACCGATTGCGACACGCTCGTGGTCGAAGGCCTGGTCGAAGCGACCATGGATTCGCGCCTGATGCAGATCGCCGAACAGGGCGAGTTCAAGGGCTCGGCCGAAATCGACATCGCCGAAATCCGCGGCGTGTTCGACGGCAACCTCACCGTGCGCGAAAAGCTCGTCATCCACTCGACCGGCAAGGTCACCGGCAAGATCCGCTACGGCAAGATCGTGATCGAAGAAGGCGGCCAGCTGTCGGGCGAAATCAGCTTCGGCGCCAAGGCGTCGTAAGACAGCCCGTGCAGGCCGCCCTCAGGCGGCCGGCGGCTCCCATCCCAGGCGCTCCAGCAAGGCACCGGCCGCGGCCGGTGCCTTTTCTTTGGCGCCGTTGATGAAGTACACGAACACGTCGCGCGCCTTCGGTGCAGCGGCCCAGCCCTGTGCGCGCTCGGCCCAGGTGTCGAGCGCCTTCGGCCCGTAGCCCGTCTTGAGCTTCGCGTCGGCCATCATGAGCCGCGCATAGGCGACGTCGCCTTCGGGCTCCTCGAACGACGGAAACTTGTCGGCGTCGGTGAACACGGTCGACACCTTGTGCTTCTTCGCGAGCGCCTTGTAGGCGGGCGTGATGAAGCTCTCGTGGCGCACGTCCATCACGTGGCGCAGCACGCGGCTGCCCTCCTTCTTGGGCAGCAGTTCCAGGAACGCCTCGAAGTCTTCCGCATCGAACTGCTTGGTCGGCATGAACTGCCAGACGATCGGCCCGAGCTTGTCGCCCAGCTCGCTCACGCCGCTGTCGATGAAGCGCTGGACCGACTCGCCCGCGCTCGCCAGCACCTTGCGGTTGGTCGTGAAGCGCGAGGCCTTCATCGAGAACATGAAGCCGTCCGGCGTGTCGTCGTGCCACTTGCGGAAGGTCTCGGGCTTGAAGGTGCTGTAGTAGGTGCCGTTGACCTCGATGGCGCTGACCTGCCGGCTGGCGTAGTTCAACTCCTTCGCGTGGGCCAGGCCCTTGGGGTAGAAGTTGTCGCGCCAGGGCTCGTAGGTCCAGCCGCCGATGCCTGCCTTGATCCGGGTCGATGTTGCCTTGCTCACGCTGCCCTCCGGGTTGAGATCGCCCGCACTCTACGCGCGCTCGCCGCGAGGCGCAAAATGCGTTTTTTCGTCCCCGCGGAGAACCCCCCGATGAACGCCCCCCTGCACCGTGAAATGCCCGCCGGCACGCTCGACGCGACGCGCGCCCTCTCTGATGTCACCGCCCAATGGGACGGCGACATCGTCAAGCAACTCACCGACTACATCGCCATTCCCGCCAAGTCGCCTGGCTTCGACAAGGACTGGTCGGCCAACGGCTACCTGGAGACCGTGCTGCGCAACGCCGCGGCCTGGGTCGAGGCGCAGAAGGTCGAAGGTCTGAAGCTCGAAATCGTGCGCCTCGAAGGCCGCACGCCGGTGCTGTTCTTCGAAGTGCCGGCCACCGGCACCAACATGACCGAGACCGTGCTCATGTACGGCCACCTCGACAAGCAACCCGAATTCACCGGCTGGCGCAACGACCTCGGCCCGTGGACGCCCAAGTACGAGAACGGCCTGCTCTACGGCCGCGGCGGCGCCGACGACGGCTACGCCGTGTACGCCAGCGTGGCCGCGCTGCAGGCCCTCAAGGCGCAGGGCGTGGCGCACCCGCGCATCGTCGGCCTCATCGAGACCTGCGAGGAAAGCGGCTCCTACGACCTGCTGCCGTACGTCGACGCGCTGCGTCCGCGCCTGGGCCAGGTCGAACTGGTGATCTGCCTCGACTCGGGCGCCGGCAACTACGACCAGCTGTGGCTCACCACCTCGCTGCGCGGCATGGCCAGCGGCACGCTCAAGGTCGAGGTGCTGACCGAAGGCATCCACTCGGGCGACGCCTCGGGCCTCGTGCCCTCGAGCTTCCGCATCATGCGGCAGGTGCTCGACCGCCTCGAAGACAGCGCCACCGGCCGACTGCTGCCCGCCAGCTTCCACTGCGAAGTACCGGCCGACCGGCTGGCGCAGGCCAAGGCCACGGCCGCCATCCTCGGCGACGAGGTCTACAAGCGCTTCCCGTGGGCGCACTACGACTGTGGCGGCTCGACCATGTTCGCGCTGCCGACCACCACCGACCCGCTCGAAGCGCTGCTCAACCGCACCTGGAAACCCACGCTGTCGGTGACCGGCGCCGAAGGCTTCCCGGCCCTGAAGGACGCGGGCAACGTGCTGCGCCCCTACACCGCCTTCAAGCTGTCGCTGCGCCTGCCGCCGCTGGTCGATGCGGCCGAGACGGTGCAGAAGCTCAAGGCCCTGCTCGAAGACAACGCGCCCTACCAGGCCCGCGTCACCTTCGAAGGCAGCGGCGCCACCGGCTGGAACGCACCGACCATCACGCCGTGGTTCGAGGACGCGCTCAACAAGGCCTCGCGCGCGCACTTCGGCGCCTCGTGCGGCTACATCGGTCAGGGCGGCACGATCCCGCTGATGAACATGCTGAGCGCCGGCTTCCCGACGGCGCAGATGATGGTCTGCGGCGTGCTCGGCCCGAAGAGCAACGCGCACGGCCCCAACGAGTTCCTGCACGTGCCCTACGCCAAGAAGCTGACGGCCGCCGTGGCCGAGGTCATCGCCGCCCTGCCGGTCGCGCATCGCGCTGCGGCTGCGGAGCCGGTGGCGGCTTGAGCGCCGCGCCGGGCCGCCCCAAGCAAGCGCGCTCCCGCTCGGCGGGAAGGCGCGCAGCGCCAAGGGTGCACCCATGAGCGACGCGCTGCCCCTGCCGCACCGTGTGTCTCTGTCCACGCCGGACGGCGAGACGCTGGCGCTGCGGCGGCTGCCCGTGGCCGGCACACCCCGCGCCGTCGTGGTCGTGGTGCACGGGCTGGGCGAGCACGCGGGGCGTTATCACGGCTTGGCCAAGCAACTGCATGCCTGGGGCTTCGCGGTCTGGGCGCACGACCACCACGGGCACGGCGAGTCCACCGGTGCGCGCGGCGGCCTGCCCAGCGAACTGCGGCTGGTCGACGACCTGGCCCTGGTGATCGACGATGCGCGCCGCGAGAACCCCGGCGTGCCGCTGGTGTTGCTGGGCCACAGCCTGGGCGGTTTGGTCGCCGCGAGCCTGGTGGCGCGCGGGGTGCGGCCGGTCGATGCGCTGGTGCTGTCGTCGCCAGGGCTCGACCCGGGGCTGAACGGCGTCCAGAAGATGCTGCTGGCCGTGCTGCCGCGCATCGCGCCCAACCTGCGCGTGGGCAACGGGCTCGACGACAACTACCTTTCGCACGACCCGGTGGTGGTGCAGGCCTACCGCGACGATCCGCTCACGCACGACCGCATCGGCAGCCGGCTGGCGCGCTTTCTTGCGTACGAAGGCGCCACGGTGCAGCAGCATGCGGCGCACTGGCCGGTGCCCACGCTGTTGATCTACGCGGGCGACGACCGGCTCGTGCGGCCGGCTGCGAGCCGCGCCTTCGCGGCGGCCGCGGCGCCCAGCGGCAAGGTCGAGGCGAAGTGCTTCGACACGCTGTACCACGAGCTCTTCAACGAGCTGGACGCGGAGCCCGTGTTCGACACGCTGCAGCGTTGGCTCGACCGGCGGTTCCCGGTCGCGGCCGAGTCCACGCTCGCCGCCTGAGGTCGCTCAGGCCTTGGCCGCCAGCGCCTGCTTGCGCTGAGTCTGCGCGAGCCAGAGCAGCGCTGCGCCGGTCAGCACCACCGGCACCAGCGAACCGTAGTTCAGCAGCTGCCAGCCCTGCGTGGTCACCAGCACGCCCGAAGCGAACGAGGTCAGCGCCAGCGTCGCGAACACGCAGAAGTTGAGCGCGCCCTGGGCGCGGTCGCGCTCTTCGGCGGTGTAGGCCGTGAGCGAGAGCGTCGTGCTGCCGGTGAACAGGAAATTCCAGCCCACGCCCAGCAGGAACAGCGCCACCAGGAAGTGGTGCAGCTCCACGCCCGACAGCGCCACCACGATGCAGCCGAGGTTGAGCGCCAGCCCCACCCCCATCACCGGCAGCACGCCGAAGCGGCGGATCAGGTGGCCGGTGAAAAAGCCCGGCGCGAACATGCCGATCACGTGCCATTCGAGCACCAGCGCCGCGTCGGAAAACGGCAGGCTGCAGATCTGCATCGCGATGGGCGTGGCGGCCATCAGCAGGTTCATCACGCCGTAGCTCAGTGCGCCCGCGGCGGCCGACACGATGAACACGGGCTGCCGCATGATCTCGCCCAGCGACCGGCCGCCGGCGGCTTCCTTGCGGGTCGGCGACGGCGGGAATTCGATGAAGCGCATCACCGCCATCGAGAGCAGCGCCACCGCCGCCAGCGCGATGTAGGCGCCGGCGAACGGCACGGCGAGGATGCCGCGCGTGAAGGTCGCCAGGTTCGGCCCCGCCACCGCGCCGATCAGGCCGCCGGCCATCACCATCGACACGGCCTTCTCGCGCCAGGCCGGCAGTGCCAGTTCGGCCGCCGCAAAACGGTAGAGGCCGGCGTTGGCGTTGTAGTAGCCCGCGACCAGGGTCGCGAAGCACAGCAGCCAGAAGTTCTTGGAGGATGCCGCGTAGGCGCACAGCAGCGCCGAGCCGACCGCCACCGCCAGCCCGATCTGGAACGAACCGCGGCGCCCGAAGCGCTGCTGCGTGCGCGCCACCAGCCCCGTGCTCAGCGCGCCGCCCACCACGTAGCCCATCACGGGCAGCGTGGCCATCCAGCCCTGCGGCGCGATGCCCAGGCCCACGAGACCGTTGATGGCGATGAAGGTGACGTTGTTGGTCAGGAGCAGGCCCTGGCAGATGGCCAGGAGCCACAGATTGCGATTCATGGGGCGCGGTTCTACGCGATTGGGCGACGAAGGCAAGGCACCGGCCAAAAAAAAGCGCCCTCGCGGGCGCCGGAATTCTGAGAATGGAAATTTGCCGGGTGGCAGGTCAGGTCGGCTTGTTGCCTTGCAGCAGACCGCTGAGCGAGCCCAGCAGGTCGTCATGGTTGCCGAGGCCTTGCTCGGGCACCTTGCCCTGCGGCGTGAGCTGGTTGATGAGGGCCGGCAGCATGGTCGCCAGCATCGGCAGCAACATTTGTGCGTTGATGCCGAGTTTGGAAGCGATGGCGGCGATCGTGTCGCCGCCCAACGCGTTCTGCAGCTGATCGCCCGAGACCTGCTTGTTTTCGCCGTTGCCGATCCACGAGCCGATCACGTCGCCCATGCCCGCCTGCTCGAATTTCGAGACCATGCCGCCGAGGCCGCCCTGCCCGCCGTTGTTGGCAAGCAGGCCGCCCAGTGCGCCGGCGAGGCCTCCGAGATCTCCCAATCCCCCGAGGCCACCGCCTTGCGGTTGCTGCTGTTGTCCAGCGCCTCCAAGCACCTGACCGAGTACCGAATCGAGCAAACCCATGACCATTCCTTGGTGTGTGACAGAAACGCTCACATTTTCCAATGTGGCGACCCGCTCGCCGAAAGTGGCGCGGCCACTTTCGAACGGGCAACGTGACAAATTACTTGCTGCGTGCTGCGCGTTTCGGCAGGAGCGCGGGGCTCACACCCTGCACACCGACCAGACCGAGCACGGTGACGAGCGAATTCTGCGCGCCTTTCCATGCATCTGTCACGTCGATCGACTCGGCCAGCGAGTGGAATCCGCCCGACTTGCCGCCGCCGCCGATGATGATGGCCGGGATGCCCAGCGAAATGGGAACGTTCGCATCCGTGCTGCCGCCACGCAACAGCGTCTTGTGGCCAAAAGCACTGTTGGCGCGCGTGGCGGCCTCGACGATCACCGAGTCGGGCGCCGTGCGGCCACCCGGGCGGTCGCCGATGAGCTTGGTGCTCACGCTCAGGCTGCTCACGTTCCAGCGCTTGTTCTCTTCCGCCACGGCCTCGTCGAGCGTGGCGAGGATTTTTTTCTCGGTCTCGAGCAGCGAGGCCATGTCGTCCGAGCGGATGTCGATGGCCATGCGCGCATCGGGCGCGATGGTGTTCACCGACGTGCCGCCGCCCACGGTGCCGACGGTGAACGTGGTCTTGGGGAAGCTGGGCGTGCGCACCTCGGCGATCTTGGCGATGGCGCGGCCCATGCCGTGGATCGCGCTGGGCACCTGGCCGAAGGCGCCGAAGCTGTGGCCGCCCGGGCCCTTGAAGGTGACCTCGTAGCGGTGGCTTGCGGTGCCGAGCACGAGCACGTGGCCGTCGGGCGAGGGCTCGAGGCCGACCATGCCGTCGATGTCGAGGTGGTCGCGGAAGATGGCCTTCATGCCGCGCAGGTTGCCCAGCTCTTCCTCGCCGACGTTGGCGACGATCATCAGGTCGCCCACGGTCTGGATCTTGTTGTCGTTGAGCACCTTGAGCCACGACAGCAGCACCGACAGGCCGCGCGTGTCGTCGCCGATGCCGGGTGCGAAGAGCTTGCCGTCGCGCTCCTTCACCTTCACGTCGGTGCCGGCCGGAAAGACCGTATCGAGGTGCGCCGAGATCAGCAGCTTGGGGCCGTTGCCCGTGCCCTTGCGCAGGCCGACCACGTTGCCTTCGGCGTCGATCTTTGCGTCGGACAGGCCGAGCGCCCTCATGCGCGCCAGGAAGGCTTCGGCGCGCTTCTGTTCCTTGAAGGGCGGCGCCTCGATCTCGGTCAGCGTCTTCAGTTCTTCGACCGTGCGCTCGTGGTCGGCCTTGACCGATTCGAGCAGCTTGCGGATCGCGGGCGAAGCCATGAGCTGGGTGTAGGCCTGGTCGACCGCGGGGCTGACCTGCGCCGGCGTGGGCGCAACGGCCTGGCTCTGGGCGTGGACGACGGGCATTGCGCACAGCGCGGCCAGAACGAGAGGGGCGAGACGAAACGCGCGGGATGAACGAGGCATGAGGGAGCGGTCCTTCCGGGAGGCGGATTGAACAAGGAAATGGAAGCGGCCATTGTTCCGCAGGCGCCTGGTTCGCGCCTCGCGGAAAACCCCCCGGGACGGCTCAGGCGCCGATGAGCGACACCAGCGCGGCGAGCGCTGCGGTTTCGGCGCGCAGCACCCGCGCGCCGAGCGTGGCCGGTGCGAAGCCGCGCGCGATGGCGTCTTGTTCCTCGGTGGCGCTGAGGCCGCCTTCGGGGCCGCTGAGTACGAGCGCCGGTTGCGTGGTGGGTGTCTCTGCGGCCACGGCGGCAACAGCGCGCGTGCCGTCGGCCAGGCTCAGGACGAGGCGCGTCGTCGCGGCGCCGGAGGCGGCAGCGCCGCCGAGCCAGCCCGCAAAAGACTGCACCGGATGAATCACCGGCACGCGGTTGCGTCCGCATTGCTCACAGGCCGCGACGGCAATGGCTTCCCAGTGCGCCCGTTTTTTCTCGGCGCGTTCGCCCGCCAGGCGCAGCACGCCGTGCGCCGTGGCCAGCGGCTGGATGCTGGTCACACCAAGTTCGGTGGCCTTTTCGACCAGCCAGTCCATGCGCTCGTTGGCCGGCATGCCGACCGCGAGGTGCACGGCGCGGGCCGCTTCGCGCTCCACCGCCGTGTGGGCGCCGACCGCCACGGCGACCTCGCTGCGGCCCATGCGCTCGACCGTCGCGGCGTACTCGCCGCCCGCGCCGTCGAACAGGGTGAGGGTGTCGCCGGGCTGCATGCGCAGCACCTGCACATGGCGCGCGGCGCCCGGCGGCAGCGCCAGGCTGGCGCCGGCGGTCAGCGGCACGGAGCAGTGAAAACGGGGCATGCTATGAAATCAGGAGCCGACGGCGCCCGTGGTGCGGGCGCTACAGCGATTTTCTTTTTACGACTTTTTCAGTTTCTCTTCAGACTCGGCCGTAGGCGAAGCCGGTGACGGCCGTGGTGCCCTCGACTTCGTCGATCACGCGCAGCAACGGCTTCAGCTCGATGTAGCGGCTGGCCGTGGCGCGGATGTAGGCAATGAAGCGCGGCGTATCGGCCAGGTAGCGCGGCTTGCCGTCGCGCAGCGTGAGGCGCGCGAAGATGCCGGCGACCTTGAGGTGGCGCTGCAGGCCCATCCATTCGACCGCGCGGTAGAAGGCGCCGAAGTCTTCGTCGACCGGCAGACCGGCCTTGCGCGCGGCGTTCCAGTAGCGGATGGTGATGTCGAGCACGAACTCCTCGTCCCAGCTGAGGAAGGCGTCGCGCATGAGGCTGGCGATGTCGTAGGTGATCGGGCCGTAGACCGCGTCCTGGAAGTCGAGCACGCCCAGCGGCTGGCCGGCATCGCTGCCCACCATGAGGTTGCGCGGCATGAAATCGCGGTGCACGTACACGCTCGGCGACGCGAGGTTGTTCTCGACGATCAGCGCGAAGGCGCGGTCCAGCCGCTCCTTCAGCTGGCCTTCGACGGCCACGCCGCGGTGTTTGCCGATGTACCACTCGGGAAAGAGCGCCAGTTCGCGCTCGAGCAGCGCCCGGTCGTAAGGCGGCAGCACGCCGGGTTTGGAGGCCAGCTGCCAGCGGATCAGCGCATCGATGGCCTGGTCGTAGAGCGGCCGGTTGGCGTCGGGATGGGCCGGGTCGATCACGTCGAGCATGGTCTGGCGGCCCAGGTCGTCGAGGAGCAAAAAACCGTGGTCGCGGTCCCATTCGAGCACCTGCGGCGCGGTCACGCCGGCCTCGGTCATCAGCTGTGCCACCTGCACGAAGGGGGCGCTGTTTTCCTTGTCGGGCGGGGCGTCCATCACGATGCGCGTGCCGCCGTCGGTGGTGTCCAGGCGGAAGTAGCGGCGGAAGCTGGCGTCGGCCGAGGCCAGCCGCACGGTGTCCGGGCGCAGCTGCCGGGTGTCGGCGATGCCGGCCAGCCAGCCCTGGAACGCTTCGGCCCGCTGCGGATCTGTCCAGAGAATGGCCTGGTCGGGGTGTGGGGTCGTGGACGCTGGGGTCGAAGGTGCTGTCATGGATAATCAATTCTACAAATCCGCCTGGCGCGGCATCCCTTCCCAAGGCCGATCCGGCCGGGCGGGGTGGCTGCCGGACCCCGCAACCCGCCGGCTTGCCGCGCCGTCCCGACGATCTTTCGTTCCGAATCGATGCCTACGACCCCACGCGCTGCCTTGCGACGTTCGAGCCCGCCGCTGCCACTGGCCGTGCTGTCGCTGGCGTTGCTGCACGCGCATGGCGCCTTCGCCCAGCAGGCCGGCGTCCTCGACGGACCGCTCACGCTCAAGCGCACGCCGCTGCTCACCGAGACGCTCTCGCCCGTTCAACGCAGCCAGCTGCCCAGCCTGGTCACCGGCGACCGCATTTCCGGCCGCCCCGACCTGGAGACCGTCATCGAGGGCAACGCCACGCTGCGCCGCGGCCCGCTCGCCATCACGGCCGACCGGCTCGAGTACTACCAGCCCGACGACCGCGCCAAGGCCACCGGCAATGTGCGGGTCAACCAGGCCGGCAACGTGTACGAAGGCCCCGAGCTCGAACTCAAGCTCGAGACCTTCGAGGGCTTCTTCAACAACGTGCGCTACCGCTTCCTCGCGACCGGCGGCCACGGCGAGGCCGAGCGCATCGACTTCGTCGACTCCAACGTGTCCATCGCGCGGCGCGCCAGCTACACCACCTGCCGCCGCGAAGACTTCCCCGGCTGGATGCCGGCCTGGCTGCTGACCGCCGCCACGCTGACCACCGACACCGAGGAAAACGAAGGTGTCGCCATCGATGCGCGCATGAGCTTCATGGGCATCACGACGCCGCCGATTCCGCGCGTGACCTTCCCGCTGTCGAACGAGCGCAAGAGCGGCCTGCTGCCGCCCACCATCGGGCTGGACAACACCAACGGTTTCGAGGTCGCGCAGCCCTACTACTGGAACATCGCGCCCAACCGCGATGCCACCTTCACGCCCACGCTGATGAGCAAGCGCGGGCTCAACCTGGCCAATGAATTCCGCTACCTCGAGAAGGACTACAGCGGCAGCATCCGCCTGGACCTGATGGGCAGCGACCGTCTCGTGGGCCAGCGTTACAACGAGGCGCGCGCCGAGCAGCTGCAGAAGCTGAACAACGGCGAGATCGCGCTCAAGGACCTGAACTTCGGCAAGCCGCCCGACAGCAGCAAGCGCTGGGGCCTGTGGCTCAACCATCACCACGACTTCGACGCCAAGGCGCTGGGGCTGGATTCGATGTCCGCCAACGTCAACATCAACCGCGTCAGCGACAACGACTACTGGCGCGACTTCACGCGCACGCCGACGCTGGCGCAGCGTCAGCTGCCGAGCGAGGGTTCGCTGAACTGGACCAAGGGCGACTGGAGCGGCGCCGTGCGCGCCCTGCGCTATCAGACGCTGCAGTACAACCTGTCGCCGGTCGTGCCGTCGTATGACCGCGTGCCGCAGATCACGGCCAACTACGCCAAGTACGACTGGCACGGTTTCGACGTCTCGCTGAACACCGACTACTCGCGCTTTCGCGTCAACAGCATCCTGGCCGGCCAGCCCGGCTTCGACCTCAATCAGCAGTCGCAGCCCGATGGCGACCGTGTGTTCGCGCAGGCGGCGATCAGCCGGCCGTTCCTCACGCCGAGTTCGTTCGTCATTCCCAAGCTGCAGTTGCACGCGACCTCGTACAACTACTACCTGCCGCAGTCGTCCATTCCGAAGGTGTCGGTCAATGGCGTCGACTACGTGAACGGGATGCCGTACAACCCGAGCCAGTTGTACTTCTTCCAGACCTCGTCGAACCGCGTCGTGCCGACCTTCAGCCTCGACAGCGGCCTGGTCTTCGAGCGCGACGCCAACTACTTCGGCCGTGCCTTCCGCCAGACGCTGGAGCCGCGCGCGTACTACGTGTACACGCCGTACCGCAACCAGAGCATGCTGCCGAACTACGATTCGGCGGCCAACGACTTCAGCTTTGCGACCATCTACACCGAGAACGCGTTCTCGGGTGCTGACCGCATCTCGGACACCAACGCGCTCACGCTGGGCGTCACGTCCCGCCTGATCGACCCGGGCACCGGCGTGGAAGCCGTGCGCTTCGGCATCGCGCAGCGCTTCCGTTTTGCCGACCAGAAGGTCACGCTGCCGGGCGTCGCGCCGGTCACCGACCGCACCAGCGACCTGCTGCTGGGCGCCCAGATCAACTGGACGCCCAAGTGGAGCCTGGACACGCTGCTGCAGTACAACCCCGATTCGCGCCGGTCCACGCGCAGTGCGATCAGCGCGCGCTACAACCCGGGGCCGTACCGCAACCTCAGCGCCGCCTTCCGCTACCAGGCACCGAGCACGCCCACGGCCACCGACGGCAACAAGTCGATCGACTTCGGCTGGCAATGGCCGCTCAACGACCTGTGGGGCGACAAGGGCAACAAGGACCTCGGTCCGGGCAAGGGCGAAGGCGGTGGACGCTGGTACGCCGTGGGTCGCCTGAACTACAGCCTGCAGGACAAGAAGCTCACGGACGGCGTGCTCGGGGTCGAGTACGACGGTTGCTGCTGGATCAGCCGCGTGGTGTTGCAGCGCATCACCACCGGCCAGGTGACGGCCAACACCCGCATCATGTTCCAGCTCGAATTCGTCGGTTTCTCCAGCATCGGATCGAGCCCGATGCAGGCCTTGCGGCAGAACATCCAACGCTACCAGCCGCTGCGTCAACCGACCGAAGCCCCGAGCCGCTTCACCAATTACGACTGAAACGACGACCGTTCACGCCATGAAACACATCCGTTCCCTCATCACCCTGGGTTGCCTTGCGGCCATCGCCGCAACGGCCGGCGCACAGGGCTTTCGTTCCGGCAGCGGCATCACGGACATCATGCGTTCCGGTCCCCGGATCATTCCGCCGGCAGCCCGCCCTGCCGCCGGCCCCGCGGCGGCGCCGGTGCAGCGCTCGGCCGAGTACATCGTGGCGCTGGTCAACTCCGAGCCCATCACCAACACCGAGGTGCAGTCGCGTGTCACGCGCCTGATCCGCGAGAACCCGGACGCCGAGCGCGTGCCGCGCGCCGAACTCACGCGCCTCGTGCTGGAGCGCCTGATCACCGAGCGCGCGCAGCTGCAGCTCGCGAAGGAAAACGGCATCAAGGTCGATGACGTGGCGATCGACCAGGCCGAGCAGACCGTGGCGCGCCAGAACGAGATCAGCCTCACCGAGCTGCGCAGCCGCGTCGCGGCCGAAGGCATCTCGCCGCGCGAGTTCCGCAACGACCTGCGCGACCAGTTGCTGCTCACGCGCCTGCGCGACCGCGAGGTCGAGTCGAAGGTCAAGATCAGCGACACCGAGGCCGACGAGTACCTGCGCGACCAGCGCGAAAACGCCGTCAAGAACAACGCGCTGCTCAACCTCAACATCGCCCAGTTGCTGGTGGCCGTGCCCGAGAGCGCCACCGACGCGCAGGTCGCGACCGCACAGAAAAAGGCCACCGACCTCGCACAGCGCGCGCGCAGCGGCGAAGACTTCGCCAAGCTGGTGCGCGAGAACTCCGACTCGCCCGACCGCGCCAACGGCGGCGCGCTCGGCCTGCGCAGCGCCGACCGCTACCCGCCGGCGTTCGTCGACGCCACGCAATCGACCGCGGTGAACGGCATCGCCGGGCCCGTTCGTTCGGGCGCCGGCTTCCACGTGCTCAAGGTGCTGACCAAGGCCCAGGTGGGCTCGTCGGATGCGTCCATCACCCAGACCCAGGTGCGTCACATCCTGCTGATGAACGACCCCAAGCGCACGACCGCGCAGGCGGTGGCGCAGCTGCAGGAATTCAAGCGCCGCGTGCAGGCCGGCACCGCCGACTTCGCCGGCCTGGCGCGCGACAACTCGCAGGACGCGAGCGCCAAGGAAGGCGGCGATCTCGGCTGGTCGCGCCCTGGCCAGTTCGTGCCCGAGTTCGAGGAAGCCATGGACCGGCTCACGCCGGGCCAGATCAGCGACCCCGTGGTGTCGCGCTTCGGCGTCCACCTGATCCAGGTGGTCGGCCGCCGCGAAGCCAAGCTGAGCCAATCGGAGCAGCGCGAAGCCGCGCGTGCCGCGCTGCGCGAACAGCGCGTCGAAGAAGCTTTCACCACCTGGGTGCAGGAAGTGCGCGCGCGCGCCTATGTCGAATTCCGCGAGCCGCCGCAGTCCTGATGGCAGCGGCAGCGTTCTAGGCCGCGATGGCACAACACATTGCAAGAAAGCGGTTCGGACAGCACTTTCTGTCCGACGGCGGGATCATCGACGAGATCGTGCAGGCGATCGCGCCGCAGCCCGGCGATGCGATGGTCGAGATCGGGCCGGGGCTGGCGGCGCTCACGCAGCCGCTGGTCGAGCGGCTCGGCCGCCTCACGGTCATCGAGCTCGACCGCGACCTGGCCAAGCGGCTGCGCGAGCATCCGCAGCTCGAGGTCATCGAGTCCGACGTGCTCAAGGTGGACTTCGCCGAACTCGCGGCCAAGGCCGCGCCGAAGCCGCTGCGCGTGGTCGGCAACCTGCCCTACAACATCTCCACGCCGATCCTGTTCCACCTGCTGGGCTACGCCCACCTGATCGCCGACCAGCACTTCATGCTGCAAAAGGAAGTGATCGACCGCATGGTGGCCAAGCCTGCCACGTCGGACTACAGCCGCCTGAGCGTGATGCTGCAGTGGCGCTACGCCATGGAAAACGTGCTGTTTGTGCCGCCCGAGAGCTTCGATCCGCCGCCGCGTGTCGACAGCGCCGTGGTGCGCATGGTGCCGCTCGCGCAGCCGCCGGCGGTCGACGCGGCGCGGCTCGGCGAGATCGTGCAGGTGGCCTTCAGCCAGCGCCGCAAGATCCTGCGGCACACGCTGGGCAAGTGGCTGGAGACGCACGGCTTCGAAGGGGCGTTCGATCCGCAGCGCCGCGCCGAGGAGGTTCCGGTGGCCGAATACGTCGCACTGGCCCAGGCCGTTCCCCCATGAAAAATGCCCGTCGATGACGGGCATTTTTCTTTTCCAGGGTGCCACCGATCCGGCTTTGCCGGTCGATAGGCGCCGCCCCCGGAAGGGGGTGGCGCAGCGACACGAAGTGCGCGCAGCCTGGGGGCGAGCCTGCTTACGCCGCGGCCAGCCAGTAGCCCGCGTTGAAGGGGCTGCTCATGCGCAGCGCCAGGGGCGACACGTCGACGAGCTTGTCGGTCGGCATTTTCTCGCCGGCCGGCTCGGTGCTGGCGGCGGGAGTGGCCGCGGCGGCTGCCGTGGCGGTGGTGTTGACTTCGATGCCATCGAGGGTTTCAGCGGTGGGCTGAGCCTCGTTCGCCCGTTCTGCTTGGCTGGTAGATGCAGAACGGGCTACAGAAAAGAATAGAAGCAGCGGAACGGGACCTTGCGATCGCCCCAGTAGTCCGAAGCGTCGCGGAAGATGTCGAGCAGTTGCTCGCGTGCTTCCTTGTCGAACTTGGCGTTGGCCGGGATCTGTTCGAGCACGATGACGAAACCAGGCTGCGGGCCCGATTTATGCAACGGGTCGGTCATGCAGTCGTACAGCGCGTCGAAGTTCTTGCCGAAGTGCGCCGGGAAGGTGAACTGCTGGGCAATCAGGTCGAGCACGTCCTGCTTGGTCTGGGCGTTGCCCAGGTTGGCGTACAGGAAGTGCTGGCCGGCCGCGTTGGCGGCATCCTGCAGGTCGTTCACGCGGAACGCGCGGATCGATTGCACGATGTTCGGGCGTACGGCTCGAAGGGATAAGGTCATATCCGCTGGTCTTTCCATAGTCATCATCATCTCGTCGGGGCGCTTCGGGGCGCCGCTCAGGTCGTTGTCATCGCTCATGGCGCAATCCGTCTGAAACTCGCATAGTGGTCCGCCGTGTACCAGCAGGCCTCGGGTGCCGTGCGCTGCTCGCCACCGCAAACGATCCGCCGGGCACCGCGGTTGCGCGCGCCGGGCGTTGGCACCGTGTATTCGCGGTAATGCCCGCGGCGTGCCGCGGGCAAAATGCGTTCGCGATTGCCGAATACCGTGCCGTCTTTGTCGTACCGGAAGGGGCCACCGTCAAGAATGGCCTGGTAGGTTCGCTGGCCCTGGACCGGTAGATCGGTCAGGGCAATCGATGCCTCGGAGGACGTTTTTTCGGCGCCGAACCATCCGCGGGCCTCGGCCCCCGTCGTCAGAGCCACCAGCATCAAGCTGGTGAGCGCAAACTTAGTGACAGAAGACGTGATCGAGGCGTAAGCCGCCATGGGGCACCACAAGAAAAGAGCGGGGGGTTTGAACTGCGCTCAACCTCGGGGTTAACCCGCAAATTCAAGCCCGCGAGTGTGCACCACGCTGGCGAAAATAGCAAGCGACTGCCCAAAGTTTGAGCAGTCGCGGGGACGGAAAGCGACGCCTTAAGTTGGCGTCCACTCTCGCCAAATGGCCTATCTCTCGGCGTTTGCGTCGGCCACTGTCAAGGCTGTCATGTTCACAATGCGGCGAACAGTCGCGCTCGCCGTGAGAATGTGCACAGGTTTGGCCGCGCCGAGCAGAACCGGGCCGATGGCGATGTTGCCGCCGGCCGCGGTCTTGAGCAGGTTGTAAGAAATGTTGGCGGCGTCGATGTTGGGGAACACCAGCAGGTTGGCGTCGCCCGCGAGCGCGCTGTGCGGCATGACGACCGCGCGCTGCTTGCTGTCCAGCGCCACGTCGCCGTGCATTTCACCGTCCACTTCGAGCCAGGGCGCCTGCACGCGCAGCAGGTCGAGCGTGCGGCGCATCTTGATGGCGCTGGGCTCGTTGCTGGTGCCGAAGTTGGAGTGCGACAGCAGCGCGGCCTTCGGCTTGAGGCCGAAGCGCATCATTTCCTCGGCCGCCATGGTCGTGATCTCGGCCAGTTCTTCGGGCGTCGGGTCGTAGTTGACGTGCGTGTCGACCAGGAACACCTGGCGGTCGGGCAGCAGCAGGCCGTTCATGCAGGCGTACACGGGCACGTCCTGCGGGGTGCTGGCGCAACCGCCGGGGCGCTTGCCGATCACCTGGTCGATGTAGTGCAGGTGGATCAGCGTGGTGCCCCAGGTGCCGCAGATCATGCCGTCGACCTCGCCCTTGTGCAGCAGCATGGCGCCGATCAGCGTGAGGCGGCGGCGCATTTCGATCTTGGCGGTCTGCACCGTCTGGCCCTTGCGCTCGGTCATGCGGTGGTAGGTCTGCCAGAAGTCGCGGTAGCGGTGGTCCTGCTCGACGTTGACCACGTCGTAGTCGAGCTCTTCCTTCAGGCGCAGGCCGAACTTTTCGATGCGCTGGGCAATGATGGCCGGGCGGCCGATGAGCGTCGGGCGCGCCAGGCCTTCGTCCACCACGATCTGCGCGGCGCGCAGCACGCGTTCTTCTTCGCCTTCGCAGTACGCCACGCGCTTCTTCGGTGCGCGCTTGGCGGCGTCGAAGATCGGCTTCATGGTGGTGCCCGAGGCGTAGACAAAGCTCTGCAGCTTGTCGCGGTAGGCGTCCATGTCCTTGATCGGGCGCATCGCCACGCCGCTCTCTTCCGCCGCCTTGGCCACGGCCGGCGCGATCTTCATCATCAGGCGCGGATCGAAGGGCTTCGGAATCAGGTACTCGGGGCCGAAGCTCAGCTTTTCACCGACGTAGGCAGCCGCCACGCGCTCGCTCTGCTCGGCCTGAGCCAGTTCGGCAATGGCACGCACCGCAGCGATTTCCATTTCGTCGGTGATGGTGGTGGCGCCCGAGTCGAGCGCGCCGCGGAAGATGTACGGGAAGCACAGGACGTTGTTGACCTGGTTCGGGTAATCGGTGCGGCCCGTGGCCATGATCACGTCGTTGCGCACCGCATGGGCGTCTTCGGGGGCGATCTCGGGGTTCGGGTTGGCCAGCGCGAAGATCACCGGCTTGGGCGCCATCTTCGCGACCATTTCAGGCTTCAGCACGCCGCCGGCCGACAGGCCGAGGAACACGTCGGCACCGGCGATCACTTCCGACAGCTTGCGCATGTCGGTCTTTTGCATGTATTGGCGCTTGTCGTCGTCCATCAGCTCTTCGCGGCCTTCGTAGACCACGCCGGCCAGGTCGGTGACGAACACGTTCTCGCGCTTCAGGCCCACCTTGAGCAGCAGGTTCAGGCAGGCCAGCGCCGCAGCGCCCGCGCCCGAGGTGACCAGCTTCACTTCGCCGATGTCCTTGCCGGCCACCTTCAGGCCGTTCAGCATGGCGGCTGCCACGGTGATGGCCGTGCCGTGCTGGTCGTCGTGGAACACCGGAATCTTCATGCGCTTGCGCAGCTCGCGCTCGACGTAGAAGCAGTCCGGGGCCTTGATGTCTTCGAGGTTGATGGCGCCGAAGGTGGGCTCCAGCGAGGCGATGATCTCGACCAGCTTGACCGGGTCCTTCTCGTCGATTTCGATGTCGAACACGTCGACGCCGGCGAATTTCTTGAAGAGAACGCCCTTGCCTTCCATCACCGGCTTGGAGGCCAGCGGGCCGATGTCGCCCAGGCCCAGCACGGCGGTGCCGTTGCTGATGACGCCGACGAGGTTGCCGCGCGAGGTGTACTTGAAGGCGTTGGCCGGGTCCTTGACGATTTCCTCGCAGGGCGCGGCCACGCCGGGCGAGTAGGCCAGCGACAGGTCGCGCTGGTTGACCATCTGCTTGGTCGCCGCAATGGCGATCTTGCCGGGAACGGGAAACTCGTGGTACTCGAGGGCGGCACGGCGCAACAGGGCGCGCTTGTCTTCCGGGGTAGGGGTCGAAGGGGACGATGCGGTCGAATCGGACATGTGCCGTTGCTCCTGTGGCGCTTCTTCTGGGGGCGCCGATTGTAGACCTCGGTCCATACCGCCCTACGCCACATGGCCGGTGGCAGGCATGACCAAAAGCACGGGGCGCCGTCAAAGCCCTGTGGCAATATGTGCGGCTGGGACAAAACCCGACAACATCTCGAGAGGAACGACCATGGCCCTGATGGATTTCATCAAGAAACAGTTCATCGACATCATCCAGTGGACCGAGTCCGGCGATGGCACGCTGGCCTGGCGTTTCCCGATGGCCGAGATGGAAATCCAGAACGGCGCCTCGCTCACCGTGCGCGAGTCGCAGATGGCGGTGTTCGTCAACGAAGGCCAGGTGGCCGACGTGTTCGGCCCCGGCATGTACAAGCTCACGACGCAGACGCTGCCCGTGCTCACGTACCTGAAGAACTGGGACAAGCTCTTCGAATCCCCCTTCAAGAGCGACGTCTATTTCTTCAGCACGCGCCAGCAGGTTGACCAGAAGTGGGGCACGCCCCAACCGATCACGATCCGCGACAAGGACTTCGGCGCCGTGCGCCTGCGCGCCTTCGGCAACTACAGCTTCCGCATCGGCGATCCGAAGCTGTTTCACACCGAAATCTCCGGCACGCGCGACATCTACTCCGTGGCCGACCTCGACGGCCAGCTGCGCGGGCTGGTGCTGCAGAACATCAGCAACGCCATCGCCTCCAGCGGCCTGCCCTTCCTCGACCTTGCGGCCAACCAGATCCAGTTCGCGACCGCGCTCGCTGCGCAGCTGGTGCCCGAGTTCGAGAAGATCGGCATCAAGCTCGAGAACATCACGGTCCAGAACGTCTCGCTGCCCGAAGAGCTGCAGAAAATTCTCGACCAGAAGATCGGCATGGGCATGGTCGGCAACGACATGGGCAAGTTCATGCAGTACCAGACGGCGCAGGCCATTCCCAAGTTCGCCGAAGGCGCAGCCGGTGGCGGCGGCATCGCGGGCGACGCAATGGGCCTGGGTGCCGGCGTGGCGCTCGGCCAGGTGCTGGCGCAGAACCTCGCACAGGGCCTGAGCCCGAACGCAGCGGCACAGGCTGCGGCCACGACGCAGCAGCCGGCCGTGGCCGTGGTGAGCGCCGCCGACGTGATGACCACGCTCGAGAAGCTCGGCGAACTCAAGACCAAGGGCATCCTCACGCAGGAAGAGTTCGACGCCAAGAAGGCCGAACTGCTCAAGAAGCTGGTCTGACCCCAGGCTTCGCGCGCTTCGTGTCGCTCTTCCCCGCTCCTTGCAGGGGGCGATGCCTGCGGGCCGGCGTAGCCGGTGCCGCGGTGGTGTCTCCCGCCTCGTTCGTTGTTGCTGTCGTGTCTTCTGCTGTGTGCCATGGCTGAGGAAACCGGCTCCCAACGCTACTACCGCGCGCCCTGCCCCGGCTGCGGCGCGCCGGTCGAATTCCGCTCGGCGCAATCGACGCACGCGGTCTGCCCGTACTGCCAGAGCACCGTCGTGCGCCAGGGCGACACGCTCGCGCGCACCGGCAAGATGGCCGAGCTGTTCGACGACTTCAGCCCGCTGCAGTTGTTCGCCGCCGGCCGCATCCAGGACAAGCCCTTCACGCTGATCGGCCGCCTGCAGTACACCTATCCCGGTGGCCGCTGGACCGAGTGGATCGCTGCACTCGACGGCGACCGCACCGGTGTGCTCAGCGAGGACAACGGCGCCTACGTTTTTGCGCTGCCCTTCGACCTGCAGCGCGCCGCGCCGCCGCCGGGCGACCTGCGCGTGGGCGCCACCACCGCCTTCGCCGGCCAGAGCTACACCGTCGCTTCCAACGAGCAGGTGGCGCTGACCTCCGCGCAGGGCGAGTTGCCGCACCTGCCCGAGCTCGGCAAGCCGTTCGCGATGGTCGAGCTGCGCAACGACAAGGGGCTGGTGCTCAGCATCGACTACGGCACGCAGCCGCCGCAGGCCTCTCTCGGCCGCTCGGTACAACTCGACGATCTGCAGCTCACCGGCCTGCGCGACGAATCCGCGAAGGACGAAAAAGGCCGCAGCTTCAACTGCCCCAACTGCGGCTCGCCCGTCTCGGTCAACCTGGCCGACAGCAAGAGCATCACCTGCGGCAACTGCCACAGCATCATCGACCTGTCGCAAGGCATCGGCGGCGAGCTGAAGCACGCCGCGCAGAACGAGCCGGTGCGCCCGCTCATCGCGTTGGGCAGCGTGGGCCAGCTGCAGGGCGCGCAGTGGCAGGTGGTGGGCTTCCAGCACCGCATGGGCCAGGAGCCCGGCGACGACGAGCAGTTCGGCTGGGACGAGTACCTGCTCTACAACAAGAAGCGCGGCTTCAGCTTCCTGGTCGATGCTGAAGACGGCTGGAGCATGGTCAAGCCGACCACCGGCGCGCCCGTGATGGCCGAGAACGGCACCACCGCCACCTACCTCAACAAGCGCTACCAGCAGCAGTACGCCTACAACGCCGAGACCACCTACGTGGCCGGCGAGTTCTACTGGCAGGTCGAGCGCGGGCAGAAAACCTTCAACCGCGATTTCGCCAGTGGCGGTGCGCTGCTCTCGATGGAGCGCTCGGCCAACGAGCTGACCTGGTCCTCGGGCAGCAAGATCGACAGCGGCGCCGTGGCCACGGCCTTCAAGCTCGACGCCAAGAAAGACCTGTTCTCGCGCGGCGACGCGCTGCCCGTGAGCGCCGCGTCCGGCATGGGCTGCGGCACGATCATCCTCGTCATCGTGGTCATCATCTTCGTGCTGATCCTGATGAGCACCTGCAGCGGCGGCTCCTCGAGCGGCTACCGCAGCTCGGGCGGTTCGTATGGCGGCTATTCGAGCGGCGGCGGCCACAAATGACGAAGATCGCGCGCAGGCGTTGCGCTCTTGTTTCTCTCTTTATTGCTACGACTGGAGGTCCCCATGGGAATTGAATGGCTGAAACCGGGCGTGGTCCTCGGATCGCTCGTGTATGCGCTGATCGGCGTGGTGGTCTTCTGGATCTGCTTCTTGATCATCGACAAGATCACTCCCTATGACCTGTGGGGCGAGATCGTCGAGAAGCAGAACATGGCGCTGGCCCTGGTCGTGGCCGCCATGAGCCTCGGCATCAGCGTCATCGTCGCTGCAGCAATCCATTGAGCGACGCGGCCCTGCCCGCGCGCCCCCCGGAGGCGCGGGGGCCGCAACCCGTCGAGATCGCGCTGCTCGCCAGCGTGTTCGTGGTCGCCGCGTGCGGCCTGGTCTATGAACTGAGCGCAGCCGCGCTGAGCTCTTACCTGCTCGGCGACTCGGTGCTGCAGTTCAGCACCATCATCGGCACCTACCTGTTCGCCATGGGCGTGGGCTCATGGCTCTCGCGCTACTTCGACCGGCAGCTGCCGGCGCACTTCCTTCGCATCGAACTGCTCGTGGCGCTGATCGGTGGCGCGCTGCCGGCGATCCTGTTCCTGGCCAATGCCTATGTGCCGGGCGCGTTCCGGCTGCTGCTGTACGGTCTCGTGGTGGTGGTGGGCACGCTGGTGGGGCTGGAGATTCCGCTGGTGATGCGCATCCTCAAGCGCAACATCGTGCTCAAGGACCTCGTGTCGCAGGTGCTGACCTTCGACTACCTGGGTGCGCTCGCCGTGTCGGTCGCGTTCCCGCTGATCCTTGTGCCGCAGCTCGGCATGATCCGCACCGGCCTGCTGTTCGGCGTGATGAACGCCGCGGTGGCCGTGTGGGCGCTGTGGCTGTTCCGCCATGAACTGCGCCGCGCCGGCGCGCATGCGGTGGCCTGCTTTTTGACGCTGGCCGCGCTCATCGGCGCCTTCTGGGGCGCCGACCACATCACCACGCTGGCGGAAGACAAGTTCTACCAGGACCACATCGTCTTCAGCGCCAGCTCGCCCTACCAGCGCATCGTGGTCACGCGCGGCGCGCTGGGCCACCGGCTGTTCCTCAACGGCAACCTGCAGTTCGCCGAGCGCGACGAGTACCGCTACCACGAGGCGCTGGTGCACCCCGCGATGGCCGCGCACGGCGCGCCGAAGAAAGTCGCCGTGCTCGGCGGCGGCGACGGCATGGCGGTGCGTGAAGTTCTCAAGTACCCCTCGGTCGAGTCGGTCACGCTGGTCGAGCTCGACCCGAACATGACGCAGCTCTTCACCACGCACGAGACGCTGGCCGCGCTCAACGGGCACGCGCTCTCGTCGCCGAAGGTGAAGATCGTCAACACCGACGCGTTCCAGTGGCTGCAGCAGGAGGGCGACACCTTCGACGTCATCGTGGTCGACTTTCCGGACCCGACCAACTTCGCCATCGGCAAGCTCTACACCAACAGCTTCTATGCGCTGCTCGACCGACGTCTGTCGGCCAGCGGCTACGCGGTGATCCAGACCACCTCGCCGCTGGTGGCGCGCAAGAGCTACTGGACCGTGGCGACCACCATCGAGTCGGTCGGCCTGAAGGCCACGCCGTACCACGCGCACGTGCCGAGCTTCGGCGAATGGGGCTACATCATCGCGAGCCACCGGCCCTACCGGCTGCCCGATGCGCTGCCGGGCGGCATGCGCTTCCTCACGCCGGCGACGCTGCCCCTGATGTTCGACTTTCCGCTCGACATGGCGCGCGTGCCGACCGAAGTGAACCGCCTGTCGAACCAGACCCTCGTCACCACTTACGAACAGGAGTGGGGCAAGGTCATGGCGCACTAGCCGCGCCATGCAACGGCGCGACTTCCTCGGCGTGGCGGGTGCGGCGGGCGCCCTGGCGCTGGCTGGCTGCGAAGCTCCGCCGCCACCCATCGAAGGCGGCTTCACCGGTGTCGATGTCGCACGCGGCCATGCGATGCGCGACGGTGCACTCAGGTCGCAGGCCCCGGCCATCGTCAAGCGCACCCGCGTCGTCATCGCAGGCGGTGGCGTCGCCGGCCTCGCGGCCGCACGCGCGCTGCGCCTCGCGGGCATCGACGACTTCGCACTGCTCGAACTCGAAGACACCGCCGGCGGCAACGCGCGCGGCGGCTCGGTCGGCGGCATTGCCTGCCCGCTCGGCGCGCACTATTTGCCCACGCCCGGCGACGATGCGCACGAGGTGCAGGACCTGCTCGAAGAACTCGGCCTGCGCCGCCGCGTGGCGGGCCGCTGGACCTACGACGAACGCCACCTCTGCCACAGCCCGCAGGAGCGCCTGTTCTTTCGCGGCGAGTGGCAGGACGGGCTGCTGCCCGTGCACGACGTCGGCGATGCCACGCACGCGCAATACCGCCGCTTCGCACAGCGCATCGACGCGCTGCAGCACGCCGCGCACTTCGCCATTCCCACGCTGCGCTTCGCCGTCACGCCCGAACTGCTCGCGCTCGACGCCGTGCCCTTCGCGGGCTGGCTCGACCGTGAAGGCTTCGACGACGCCCACCTGCGCTGGTACCTCGACTACTGCTGCCGCGACGACTACGGCGCCGGCATCGCACAGGTGTCGGCTTGGGCCGGCATCCACTACTTTGCAAGCCGGCACGGCTTTCATGCGCCCGGCGACGCGAGCGGCAGCGTCAACGACAGCAACCCCGATCGCGATGGCGTGCTCACCTGGCCCGAAGGCAACGGCTGGCTCACGAAGCAGCTGGCCGCACCGCTGGGCGAGCGCCTGCACACCGGCCAGGTCGTCACGCGCATCGCCGAAGGGCGCGGCGGCGTCGAGGTCGATGCGTGGGATGCCGCCTCGAAATCGATGGTGCGCTGGCAGGCCGAGCGCTGCATCGTCGCGCTGCCCGTCTTCATCGCCGCGCGCGTGGTCGAGAACCCGCCGGCGCTGTTGACCAGCGCCGCCGCGCATGTGCGCTACGCGCCGTGGCTGGTCGCCAACGTGCACCTGCGCGGGCCGCTGGCCGACCGCGTCGGCGCCGCGCCGAGCTGGGACAACGTGATCTACGGCACGCGCGGCCTCGGGTATGTCGATGCGCGCCACCAGACGCTCGACCCCGCGCCGCGCGGCACGGTGCTCAGCTGGTACCGCCCGCTGGGCCCGAGCAGCTACGACACCGGCGACGGCCGGCAGCTGCTGCTCGAGCGCCCGTGGACCGCATGGCGTGACGAGCTGCTGGCCGAGCTGTCCGTGCCGCACCCTGACCTGCCCGCGCTCGCCACGCGCGTCGAGGTCACGCGCTACGGCCACGCCATGTCGATCCCGCGCCCCGGGCTGCTCGCGCAGATCGGCGCGCACGGCGACCGCGTGGCCGCGGGCCGGCTGTCGTTTGCGCACGCGGACTGGTCGGGCTATTCGATCTTCGAGGAAGCGTTCACACGCGGCCACATCGCCGGAGCGAATCTCGCATGAAGACGCTGGTGCTCGGCGGCTACGGCAACTTCGGCGCGCGCATCAGCCGCGCGCTGGCGCAGGACGCGGACATCGCGCTGTACGTCGGCGGGCGCGACCTCGAACGGGCCACGGCGTTTGCGCAAACGCTGCGCGGCAATGCGCGCGGTGTCCGCGTCGATGCGCAGTCGCCCGATCTCGCGCAGGGGCTGGGCTTCCTGGGCGTGGACTTGGTCATTCACACCGCCGGCCCGTTCCAGGGCCAGGACTACCGCGTGCCGCAGGCCGTGGCGGCCGCCGGCGCGCACTACATCGACCTGGCCGACGGCCGGCGCTTCGTCTGCGACTTTCCCGCCGCGATGGACGCCGCTTTCCGCAGCGCAGGCCGCACCGCCGTGGCCGGCGCCAGCACCGTGCCCGCGCTGTCGTCGGCGGTGGTCGATCACCTCGCTGCCGGCTGGCAAAGCCTGCGCAGCATCGACATCTGCATCGCGCCGGCACAAGGCGCACCGCGCGGCGAAGCCACGCTCGCGGGCGTGCTCGCCTACTGCGGCGCGCCGATCCGCGTCTGGCAGGGCGGCCGATGGACCGAGCAGCCCGGCTGGGCCCATCCCGCGAAGGTGCAGTTCGCCCGCATGAAGCCGCGCCGCGGCGCCCTGTGCGACATCCCCGATCTCGAACTCTTCCCCGCGTGCTACGCCGGCGTGCAGTCGGTCATGTTCCGCGCAGCGCTCGAAGTCGGCCTGACCCAGCACGCCTTCGCCTTCCTGGCCTTCTTGCGCCGCGTGGGATTGCTGCGTGCACCGCAGAAGCTGGCGCCGTTGCTGCACGCGACGGGCGGCGTGTTCGACGCGTTCGGCACCGCGCTGGGCGGCATGGTGGTGCGCATCGAAGGCATCGATGCGCAGGGTGCCGTCGCACGGCGTGCGTGGCACATCGCCGCCGACGACAACCACGGCCCCGAGATTCCCTGCATGGCCGCCATCCTGCTGGCGCGCCGGCTCGCGCGCGGCGAGGCGTTGCCGGCGGGCGCGCATGCCTGTGCCGGGCTGCTCACGCTGCCCGAGTTCGACCCCGAGTTCGCGCGCTGGGGCATGGTGACGGATGTGATCGACGAAGCGGCGTCCACGCCATGACACGCCCTGCTGCCAACGACGATCGCCTGCTGCGCCTGAGCCTCGTCGCCGTCTGGCTCTTCACCGCCGTCGCCAGCATCCTCGAGCTCGACGGCCAGAGCCGCCGCGTACTCACCGACGCAGGCATCGCCTCGCCGCCGTGGCTGGTGCAGTCGTTGATCGTCGGCGGCGCGGCTGCCGATCTCGCGATCGGCCTGGCGCTGTGGCTGCGACCCGGTCGCACCGTCTACCTCGCCGCCTTCGCGCTGATGCTCGCCATGACGCTCGTGGCAACGGTGCTGCAGCCAAGCCTGTGGCTGCATCCGCTCGGCCCGTTGCTCAAGAACCTGCCCATTGCCGCGCTGCTCTGGCACCTGTACCGACGCGCCACGCCATGAACACCTACCTCGTCCTCAAGTGGCTGCACATCGTCTCCAGCGTGCTGATGGTCGGCACGGGGCTGGGGTCGGCCTTCTACATGTTCTTTGCCAACCGCAGCGGCAGCGTGCCGGCGCAGGCGGTGGTGAGCCGGCTGGTGGTGCGGGCCGACTGGTGGTTCACCACGCCGACCGTCATCCTGCAGCCGGTCACCGGCTTCGCGCTGGCGCACATGGCGGGCTGGCCGCTGGCGACGCCGTGGCTTGCGCTGTCGCTGGGGCTCTTCGTGTTCGCGGGGCTGTGCTGGTTGCCGGTGGTGTGGCTGCAGATTCGCATGGCGGCCCTCGCGGCGCAGGCACACCGTGACGCGATGCCGCTGCCGTCGCTGTATCTGCGCTATCAGCGCTACTGGGAGCTGCTGGGCTATCCGGCCTTCGTGGCGATGGCCATCGTGTTCTGGTTGATGGTGAACAAGCCGCAGCTGTCGCTCTTCTGAGCGGATGTCACGGCGGCGTCACGCCTGCCCGGCAAGGTCTCGCGTTTTCGACTGAAAGCTTTTTCGCTCATGACGCGCTTCGCTTCCCTCTCTTTGATCGCCCTGGCCGCTGCCTTCGCCTGCGGGGGCGCCGCCGCCCAGACCGCCTTCCCCGCCACGCTCGCCGGCCATGCCGTGCTGCCCGCGCAAAGCTTCGTCGCCGCACCGAAGGACGCGCCGGCCGACCTGCAGGTCAGCGGCAAGTTCACCTCGGGCAAGCGCGTCGAGGCGCTGGGCACGGTCGAAGGCCTCTCGGCCGGCCGCGGCACCGGCGTGTCGGTTCCGTTCAAGGGCCAGCCGCTGCAGGGCCACTCGGGCATCAAGAAGATGGACGACGGCTCGTTCTGGGTGCTCACCGACAACGGCGCCGGCGCGAAGGCCAACTCGCCCGACTTCATGCTCTACCTGAACCACTACAAGGTGGACTTCAAGAGCGGCAAGTTCAACCGCCTGAACACGATCTTCCTGCACGACCCCGACAAGAAGGTGCCGTTTCGCATCGTCCATGAAGGCACGAAGCAGCGCTACCTGACGGGCTCCGACTTCGACCCCGAGAGCTTCCAGTTCGCCGGCGGCGCGCTGTGGATCGGCGAGGAGTTCGGTCCCTTCCTCATCAAGGCCGACCTCAAGGGCAAGGTGCTCGCCGTGTTCGACACGCAGGTGGACGGCAAGGCCGTGCGCTCGCCCGACCATCCGGCCGTGACCACGCCGGGCGCACCGGGTGGCGCGGTCGATTTCCAGATCAAGCGCTCGAAGGGCTTCGAAGGCATGGCCTCGTCGAAGGACGGCAGCAAGCTCTACGCGCTGCTCGAAGGCCCGGTGTGGAACGCCGAGACGAAGGACTACGAAAAGCTCGACGGCAAGGAAGCGCTGCGCGTGCTGGAGTTCGACGTGGCCACCGAAAAATGGACGGGGCGTCATTGGAAATACGTGCTCGAAGCCAACGGCCATGCCATCGGCGACTTCAACATGATCGACGGCACCACGGGCCTCATCATCGAGCGCGACAACGGCGAAGGCACGTCTGACAAGGCCTGCCCCGAAGGCCAGAAGCGCGCCGACTGCTTCCACGACATCGCCAAGTTCAAGCGCGTCTACAAGGTCGAGCTGAACGATGCGAACGTGGGCGGCGCGGTGCGCAAGATCGGCTATATCGACCTGCTGAACATCGCCGACCCGAACAAGCTCGCGCGCAAGCCGCTGAACGACGGCGTGCTCAAGTTCCCGTTCTTCACCATCGAGAACGTCGACGTGGTCGACGCCACGCACATCGTGGTCGGCAACGACAACAACCTGCCCTTCTCGAGCAGCCGCGAGCCGAACAAGGCCGACGACAACGAGCTGGTGCTGCTCGAAGCCGGCGCGCTGCTGCAGGCGAAGTAAGGCGCACGGCGGCGCCCGCCGTTCAAGGCCCCGCTCGCGGGATGGGCGGGGGGCGAGAAAAACCCAGAAGATGAGTATGATTCTCATTCTCCAGGTTTTCCCTCTCCCTCTGTCCCATGAATTTCCGAACGACCTTGCACGTCGTCCGGCGCTCGTCGTGAGCGCCGGCGTCCGTTACCGGATGAGCGTGGCGTCGCGGGCCGTCGCTGCCATCGCGGGCGGCTACGGCGTCGCCGCGCTGTCGGCCGCCGTGCTCGCGCTGGGCCTGCCCGCCCTCTTCGACATGGCGCGCAGCGAAGCCGCGCTGACCGGCACGCTGGCCTCTTTCCTCGTCTACGCCGTGGCCGTGATGTGGGTCTTTGCGGCCCGCTCGGCGTGGCGCGCCTGGACCGGCCTCGCCCTCGCGGCGGCGCTGCAGGGCCTGCTGTTGCTGCTGTGGACCCAGGGCGGCGGAGGTGCCGCATGAAGGACGGTTTCCGCCAGTCGATGGCCTGGCTGCACACCTGGTCGGGCCTCTTGGTCGGCTGGGTGCTCTTCATGGTGTTCGCGGCCGGCACGGCGTCGTACTTCAAGGACGAGATCACCTTCTGGATGAAGCCGGAGCTGCACGCGGTGACGCCCGGCAGCGTGGCCCAGCCGGTCGCCGCCGAGAACGCGGTGGCCTACCTGGAGCGCAACGCGGGCAATGCGGCGCGCTGGTTCATCACGCTGCCGACCGCGCGCGAGCCCTCGGTCAGCCTGCTGTGGCTCAAGCCCCCGCCGCCGCCCGGTTCGCCGCCGGTGGAGCGGCGCCGCAGCTTCGACCGTGCTGCGCTCGATCCGGCCACGGGCCAGGCGATCACCGCGCCACGCGAGACGCGCGGCGGCGAGTTCTTCTACCGCCTGCATTTCGACCTGCACTACATGCCCGCGATCTGGGCACGCTGGATCGTCGGCTTCTGCGCGATGTTCATGCTGGTGGCCATCGTCAGCGGCATCGTCACGCACAAGCGCATCTTCAAGGACTTCTTCACCTTCCGTCCGAAGAAGGGCCAGCGCTCGTGGCTCGACGCGCACAACGTCACCGCCGTGCTCGCGCTGCCGTACCACGCCATGATCACCTACACCGGGCTGGTCACGCTGATGTTCATGTACATGCCGTGGGGGCCGCAGGTGGCCTACAAGGCGCACGGTGGCAACGACACCTTCTTCGCCGAGGCCTTCCCGGGCGGCGTGCGCACGCAGATCAAGCCCTCGGGCGCGAAGGCTGCGCTGGCGCCCCTCGCGCCCATGGTCGCGCAGGCCACGGCCCACTGGGACGGCGCGCCCGTCGGCCGCATCGTGGTGCACCAGCCGAACGACGCCAACGCCGTGGTATCGCTCGCGCGGGCCGAGGGCTGGCACCTGTCGTACGAGCAACCGACGATGCAGTTCAACGGCACGACCGGCGCGCTCATCGGCACCTTCGGCGACGTGCCCAAGGCCGCGGCCGAGACGCGCGGCGTGCTCTACGGCCTGCACATCGGCCGCTTTGCCGATCCGCTGCTGCGCGCGCTGTTCTTCGTGTCGGGCCTGGCGGGCTGCCTGATGGTGGCGACCGGTCTGCTGCTGTGGGCCGTGAAGGAGCGCCAGAAATACGCCAAGACCCTCAAGCAGGGCGGACGCATCGGCTTCGGCCTGCGGCTCGTCGACGGGCTGAACCTCGGCGCGATCGCGGGCCTGCCCGTGGCCATGGCGGCGTTCTTCTGGGCCAACCGCCTGCTGCCGGTCGACGTGGCCGGCCGCAACGAGGCCGAGATCCGCTGGTTCTTCATCGTCTGGGGCGCTACCGTCGTGCTGGGCCTGCTGCGCCCGACCCTGCGCATGTGGCAGGCGCAGCTCGCGCTCGGCGCGCTGCTGTTCGCGCTGCTGCCGGTACTCAATGCCTTCACCGGCCCTGCGCCGCTCACGGTCAGCCTGCGCACGGGGCCGAGTTCGGTGGCGGGCTTCGATCTCGTGGTGATTGCACTCGGCCTGGGGCTCGCGGGGACCACCTGGCTGGTGGAGCGCAAGCGCCGCAAGGCTCTGGCGACGCCCAAGAAGGCCGTCAAGCCGCCACCGCCGACGGAACTTGCTGCATCGGGTCAGGGATCGTGATGCCGCTGCTCGGATTGGTGTTCGCGGCCTCGCTGGCCGGCTTCTGCGCGCTGAGCCTCGCCATGGACCGCCACAGCGAAGACGTCTTCGGCCGCGGCAGCACGCCGGGCGCCTGGCGCCGATGGCTGCAGCTCGGGGGCACTGCATTGCTGTGCCTGTCGCTGTGGGCCAGCCTGGAGGCGGCTGGCGGGTCGGTGGGATGGGTGCTGTGGCTCGGGGCGCTGACTGCGGCGGCGCTGGCGACGGTCGGGCTGCTGAGCGGCTTGCCGCGCCGTTTTCCGCGCATCGCCGCGGGCGCGGCGGTGCTGGCGATCGGGCAGGCGCTGTTCTGCGCGCTGCCCGCCTGACTCACCCTCGCATCAACGCCTCGATCTCATCCGCCTTCACCGGCACCCCCCGCGAAATCAGTTCGCAGCCCGTGGCCGTGACGATCGCGTCGTCCTCGATGCGGATGCCGATGTTGTGGAATTTCTCGGGCACGCCCTCGCCGGGCCGCACGTAGATGCCGGGTTCCAGCGTCAGCACCATGCCCGGGTGCAGGATGCGGCTCGGGCGGTTCTTGATGAGTTCGTTCGACAGCGGATCTTTTCGTTCGCTCACTTCGCCGACCTGCGTGGGTTCGACATAGCTGCCGCAGTCGTGCACGTCCATGCCCAGCCAGTGGCCGGTGCGGTGCATGTAGAACTGGAAGTAGGCGCGCGAATCGATCACGTCGTCGACGCTGCCGACCTTGTTGCCGTCGAGCAGGCCCAGGTCGAGCATGCCCTGCGCGAGCACTTTCACGGCCGCGTCGTGCGGGTCGTTGAAGCGGTTGCCGGCCTTGGTGGCGGCGGCCGAGGCGTCCTGGCTGGCGAGCACCAGGTCGTACAGCGCGCGCTGCGGGCCGCTGAACTTGCCGTCGGCGGGGAAGGTGCGGGTGATGTCGCTGGCGTAGCCGTCGAGCTCGCAGCCGGCGTCGATCAGCACCAGTTCGCCCTGGCGCACGGGCGCGGCGTCGGCGCGGTAGTGCAGCACGCAGGCGTTGGCGCCGGCCGCGACGATGGAGCCGTAGGCCGGGTACTGCGAGCCGCCCAGGCGGAACTCGTGCAGCAGCTCGGCGTCGAGGTGGTACTCGCGCACGTCCTTGCCCTCGCGCAACATGCGCGCCGACAGCTGCATCGCGCGGATGTGGGCGCGGGCGCTGATCTGCGCGGCGCGACGCATGATGTCTTGTTCATGCGCGTCCTTGACCAGGCGCATCTCGTCGAGCGGGCCGCACAGGTCGCGCTGCTCCTCGGGGCACAGCGCGCCGTAGCGCACGCGCGCGCGCACCGACTGCAGCCAGCCGTCGATGCGGGTTTCGAGGCCCTTGTGGGTGGCGAAGGGGAACCACACGGTGGAGCGGTTTTCGAGCAGCTTCGGCAGCTTGGCGTCGAGGTCGTTCACCGAGAAGGCCTCGTCCACGCCCAGCGCGGCGGGGGCGGCGTCGGGGCCGAGGCGGTAGCCGTCCCAGATCTCGCGTTCGAGGTCTTTCGGCGCGCAGAACAGCGTGGCGCGGCCGTCGCCCGCCAGCACCAGCCACGCGTTCGGCTCGGTGAAACCGGTCAGGTAGTAGAAGTAGCTGTCGTGGCGGAACAGGAAGTCGCTGTCGCGGTTGCGCTGGCGCTCGAGTGCGGTCGGGACGATGGCGATGCCGTCCTTGCCCAGTTGCGAAGCGAGGCGCGCGCGGCGCTCGGCGTAGATCGTGGTGTCATTGAGCATGGGATTTCACTTTCGATACGGTGCAAGTCCGGGGTCCGCGGGTACCAGGTGCCGCCATGGGAACACATCCTGCGCAAAGTGGCTGACGTAGCCGCCGATCGTTGACTGGATGACCATGAATTGCAGCCCCTGCCGCACGCCCTGCAGCTGCTGCAGCTGGGCCAGGTCGAGGCAGGTATTGCGCAGCCTCAGCACGCGCAGCTGCGCGCCCACGGGGCTGTGCAGCAAGGCTTCGTAGTCTTCGAAGGCCGTGATGCCGCCGGGTGCCCGGTCGGCCGGCCACACCATCTGCTGCTCGGTGGATTCGGAAAAATCCAGCAGCCTGAGGCCCGGCAGCTGCGTTGTCGCCGCGGCGAGGTGGCGAATGAAGTTCTGCGTGTCGAAATGGGCGCCGACGCACAGGCTGGTCAGTTGCGGCAGCGGCACGGCGAAGAAGTCGGCGTTCGGTGGGTTCGGCACCGTCAGCTCGCTCAGGCGCGGCGTCTTGCGCACCCAGCGCGTGATGTCGCCGCCTTCTTCGAGGATGCCGTCGCTGGTGCAGACGAGCGACTGGTTGTGGTCCTCGGGCTGCGTCGGCTTGATGAACAGCGAGCGCAGGCGGGGAAAGGTCACCGGGCTGTCGAGCAGCGGCGTGAACATCCATTCGCGCGAGCCGTTGGCCCCGCTGTCGGGGCCGCTGAACGACAGCGAGGTGAGGCAGTCGGCCACCTCTTGCCGGCTCAGGCAGGCGAGCGTTTCGTCGAAGGCGTCGCCCCAGGTCTCGCCGAAATACTCGACATGCCAGCCCTGGCGCATGGGCGAGAGGCTCAGGCGCGTGAAGTCGCTCTCGTAGAGCGGCACGGTCAGCGGGTCTTCGGGCGCGCCGTCGTTGCGTTCGGCGGCGGTGGCCAGGGCCAGCTCGTGCAGGCGCTGCGGCAGCAGGCGCAGGGCGTCGGGCAGCGGCGCGAGCGTCGTCATGCGCCCGGTGCCGGCGCGACCCCGGCGTTGAGTTGCTGCAGGCGCTGCGGCGTGCCCACGTCGGTCCAGTCGCCGGTGTAGAGCTCGGCGCTCACCTGCTGGTTGTTCATCGCGGCGCGCAGGATCGGCGCCAGCGGCACCTTGACGCCGTCCGGGTTGCCGGCCGGAATGCTGCTGTACGGCGGTGCGAACAGCGCGGCGCGGTACAGGCCGATGGTCGAGAAGGTGTATTTCTCGGCCGCCTGGTTCAGCGCGAGCCCGTCGGCCGAGAGGCCGAAGTCGCCCTTGAGGTTGTGCGCCGGGTTCGGCACCAGCCACAGGTGGGCGAGCTTGCCGCTGGCCAGGAAGCGGTCGACCGCAGCCTGGGTGAAGCGGAAGTCGGGCGCGAACACGTCGCCGGCCGCGACCCAGAAGACCTCGCCCAGCAGCGGCAGCGCGCGCACGATGCCGCCGGCGGTTTCGAGCGCACCGCCGAAGTCGCGGCCCTCGTCGGAATACGAAATGGACAGCGCGCCGTGCCCGTCCAGCACAGGGTTCGCGCCGAACCGGGCGGCGACCTGCGCGCCGAGCCAGTCGGTGTTGACCACCAGCTCGGTGAAGCCGCCTTCGGCCAGCGCTTCCATCGGCCACTGCATCAGCGGCTTGCCGCGCACCTCGAGCAGGGGCTTGGGGCAGGTGTCGGTCAGCGGCCGCATGCGTTCGCCGCGGCCGGCGGCCAGGATCATCGCGCGCACCGTCATCACCGCACCGACCCGCCTACACGCCCACGTTGCAGCTCGTTGCGCTCGCTGTGGCGGGGCTCGAACAACGCCACCAGGCAGGCCATCAGCGCATGCGCCTTGGCCGAATGGTCGGCGCCGAAGTTGCACACATACACGTCGAGCGTCACGCCGCGCTGCTCGGGCCAGGTGTGGATGCACAGGTGCGATTCGGCCAGCAGCAGCGTGGCGGTCACGCCGCCCGGGCCTTGCGGCGTGGCCGGAAAACCGTGGACCAGCTTGCCCACGGCCTGCAGCCCGGCCGCCGTCACGGCCTTGGTGCAGACCTCGCCGAGCGCGCGCCCGTCGGTGAGCCATTGGAGGCCGCATTGGCAGTCGTGGAGATCGGCGGTGAGGTGCAGCCCTTGCATGGGGGGCAACTCTAGCAGCGTGCCTGCGACACAAGAGAGCATCAGTGGGGTGTTGGCCCTGTATCGAGGCCGGGCGCGGCTCGCCCGGTAAAATCTCGGGTTCTCCCGTACCCCCCACCCACCCTTTTCCCCCGAAAGCCCACTGCCCATGGCAAACCAAGCCCTGATGGCCAACGCGATCCGCGCGCTGGCAATGGATGCCGTTCAACAAGCAAATTCCGGACATCCGGGCGCACCGATGGGCATGGCCGACATGGCCGTCGCCCTGTGGGGCGAGCACCTGCGCTACAACCCCGCCAACCCGCATTGGTTCGACCGCGACCGCTTCGTGCTGTCCAACGGCCACGCCTCGATGCTGGTCTACGCGGTGCTGCACCTCACGGGCTACGACCTGCCCCTGGCCGAGATCAAGAACTTCCGCCAGCTGCACAGCAAGACCGCCGGCCACCCGGAGGTCGACGTCACCCCCGGCGTCGAAACCACCACCGGCCCGCTGGGCCAGGGCATCACCAACGCCGTGGGCTTCGCGCTGGCCGAGAAGCTGCTCGCCGCCGAGTTCAACCGCAAGGACCTGGCCATCGTCGACCACCACACCTACGCCTTCCTGGGCGACGGTTGCATGATGGAAGGCATCAGCCACGAAGCCTGCGCACTGGCCGGCGCCTGGCACCTGAACAAGCTGATCGCCCTGTACGACGACAACGGCATCAGCATCGACGGCCAGGTCAAGCCCTGGTTCATCGACAACACCGAAGAGCGCTTCAAGGCCTACGGCTGGAACGTCATCGGCCCGATCGACGGCAACGACGCGAAAGAAGTGGCCAAGGCCATCGCCAAGGCCAAGAAGGAAGCCACCCAACCCACGCTGATCGTCTGCAAGACCACCATCGGCAAGGGCAGCCCGAACCGCGCCGGCACCGCCAAGGCGCACGGTGAGGCGCTGGGCGCCGAAGAAATCAAGCTCACGCGCGAAGCCATCGGCTGGCCCTACCCCGCCTTCGAAATCCCCGCCGACGTGTACGCCGACTGGGACCACAAGGCCGAAGGCGCCAAGACCGAAGCCGTCTGGAACGACACCTTCGCCGCCTACACGGCCGCGCATCCCGAACTCGCCGCCGAGTTCACGCGCCGCATGAAGGGCGAGCTGCCCAAGAACTTCCACCAGGTCGCGTTCGACACCGTGGTCGCCGCCCACACCAAGGGCGAGACCGTCGCCAGCCGCAAGGCCAGCCAGCTCGCGCTGGAAGCCTTCACGGCCGCGCTGCCCGAAATGCTCGGCGGCAGCGCCGACCTCACGGGCTCCAACCTCACCAACACCAAGAGCACCGCCGCGCTGCGCTTCGACGCCAAGACCGGCGCCGTCGTGCTGAACGCGCCCCCCGCACCGGTGGTGCCCCAGGGCGGTGAAGACGAAGCCGCACAAGGCGATGCCGTCGAGCCGCCGCACGGCGACATCGGCCGCCACATCAACTACGGCGTGCGCGAATTCGGCATGGCCGCCATCATGAACGGCGTGGCGCTGCACGGCGGCTACATCCCCTACGGCGGCACCTTCCTCACCTTCAGCGACTACAGCCGCAACGCCATCCGCATGGCCGCGCTCATGAAGCGCCGCGTGATCCACGTGTTCACGCACGACTCCATCGGCCTGGGTGAAGACGGCCCGACGCACCAGTCGATCGAGCACGCCGCCTCGCTGCGCCTCATTCCCAACCTGGACGTCTGGCGTCCGGGCGACACGGCCGAAACCGCCGTGGCCTGGGCTGTCGCACTGCAGAACGCCACGCGCCCGACCGCGATGCTGCTGAGCCGCCAGAACATCGCCTACGCCGCCAAGAGCGACCTGGGTGACATCAGCCGCGGCGCCTACGTGCTGTCCGAGCCTGAAGCCGTCGGCCTCAAGAACAAGAAGACGGCAGCCGTCATCATCGCCACCGGCTCCGAAGTGCAGCTCGCGCTGGCCGCCCAGAAGCTGCTGGCCGACAAGAAGATCGCCGTGCGCGTGGTGTCGATGCCCTCGACCACCACCTTCGACCGCCAGGACCTGGCCTACAAGAAGGCCGTGCTGCCCAAGAAGATCCCGCGCGTCGCGGTCGAAATGGGTTGCACCGACGGCTGGTGGAAGTACGGCTGCGCGGCCGTGGTCGGCATCGACAGCTACGGCGAGTCGGCCCCCGCGCCCCTGCTGTTCAAGCACTTCGGTTTCACGGCGGAGAACGTGGCCGCCACCGTGGAAGCGGCCCTGCGCGACTGAGCGTCGCGCGGTTCGTCCGCTTCCCGTCCGATCAAAAAGTTTTTCAACCTTAGGAGCAAGTCAGATGGCTATCAAACTCGGTATCAACGGCTTCGGCCGCATCGGTCGCAACGTGCTGCGCGCAGCCGTGCAGAACTTCAAGAACGACATCGAAATCGTTGCCATCAACGACTTGCTCGAGCCGGAATATCTGGCCTACATGCTCCAGTACGACTCGGTGCATGGCCGCTTCAAGGGTGAAGTGACGGTCGAAGGCAACACGCTGATCGTGAACGGCAAGAAGATCCGCCTGACGCAAGAGCGCGACCCGTCGCAACTCAAGTGGAACGAAGTCGGCGCCGACATCGTGCTCGAGTCGACCGGCCTCTTCCTCACGAAGGAAACCGCGCAGAAGCACATCGACGCAGGCGCCAAGAAGGTCATTCTGTCGGCCCCCTCGAAGGACGACACCCCCATGTTCGTCTACGGCGTGAACGACAAGAAGTACGCCGGTGAAGCCATCATCAGCAACGCCAGCTGCACCACCAACTGCCTGGCCCCGCTGGCCAAGGTGCTGAACGACAAGTGGGGCATCAAGCGCGGCCTGATGACCACCGTGCACGCGGCCACCGCCACGCAGAAGACCGTCGACGGCCCGAGCAACAAGGACTGGCGCGGCGGCCGCGGCATCCTGGAAAACATCATTCCTTCGAGCACTGGCGCTGCCAAGGCCGTGGGCGTGGTGATTCCCGAGCTCAACAAGAAGCTCACGGGCATGAGCTTCCGTGTGCCGACCTCCGACGTGTCGGTGGTCGACCTCGTGGTCGAGCTCGAGAAGGAAGCCACCTACGCCGAGATCTGCGCCGAAATGAAGGCACAGAGCGAAGGCGCGCTGAAGGGCGTGCTGGGCTACACCGAAGACAAGGTGGTCGCCACCGACTTCCGCGGCGACCCGCGCACCTCGATCTTCGACGCCGAAGCCGGCATTGCCCTGGACAGCACCTTCGTGAAGCTCGTGAGCTGGTACGACAACGAATGGGGCTACTCGAACAAGTGCCTTGAGATGGTGAAGGTCGTGTCGAAGTAAGACGACAGACGCCAAAAGAAACGCGCCCGAGGGCGCGTTTTTTATTGGCTGCGCGAGGTGCGCTCCTGCGCCTCCTAGAATCAAATAACAATTCATTACGAGGAGAAGCACGTGATTGCAAGACTGGCTGGTATCTGCGCGGGTGCCCTGTTGATCGTGGGCTGCGCTCACCGGGCGGAAGTCGGGAGTACGTCGGCAGCCTACGAGGTCCGCCGTGATCGGGTCCAGTCGAGCAAGGCGTATGTCGCCGTGTCGAATGACCTGGCGACGCTCGAGAAAACCGTCAAGCCGGGCCACATCTGTGGCGCGCACAACTTCCCGGTGGCATTGGGTGCGGCCATCAAGACGTCCATCGTGCGCACCGTCTCGGCGGCGCATTCGTCAGTGGTGGCCGTTTCCACAGCCTCGGAAGCGGGCAACGACGGCGTGCTCTACACCTTTGCCCTCGATGACTTCAACCCGCGCTTGCGGTTCCAGCCGGGCTTCTTCGTGCCCACCGCGGATGCGAGCGTCGAAATCTCCATCAAGACCACAGCAGTCTCCGCCGAAGGCCGGGAGCTCGCAACGACCACGGTGCGCGGTTTTGGTCAGGAGTCGGTCGATGGCCAATGCCCTGTAGGCGCAGAAGCCCTTGGGAAATCCACGGAAAAGGCGATCCGGGTCTCCATGGAAAACTTCGTGGCGCGCGTGATCAACCAGCGTCTGGACTGACCTCGTGTGCGGGCGGCTCAGCGCAGCTTCTCGTTGCGCCGTATCTCGCTGCTGAGCTGCGCCGTCATCCGCGTGGCGGCGCGCCGTGCGGCCAGCCCGTAGTCGCCGTTGAACTCGCCGAACTCCGCCGTGCCGTTGCCGACCGCGCGCACGCGCGTGACTTCGGCGCCCGCGGTGTCCGTCACCACGCAGGCCACCTCGGCCGTGAACGCGGTGGGCGGCCAGGTGATCCATGAGGACGAACTCGAATCGGTCTTGATCTGCGGCGTGAACACCAGCGACACGCCCGCCGCCTCGTTGGCCTTCGCATCGCCGGCGGTGCGCAGGACGACCACGTTGCGGTAGACCCCGCGCAGCGCATCGCGGATCGACTTTTCCAGGTCGCGGTACGGGTAGTAGCTCACGCGGTCGCCGCTGCCGCCGGCGGTGATCACCTGCAGGTCGCGCTGCGCGTCGGTCATCACGTAGGCCACCTTCTTGGGGATGAGATGCGCGGTCGACCGGGGTGGTGCGGTCTCGGTGATCATCGTGATCGGGTGGGAGCAGGCTGCCAGCAAGGCCGCCACCGCCAGCGCAGCCAGGCGAGGTGTCGAAGAAGAAGTAAGAAACGACATGGTGCTTCTCCGGCCTTACTGCGCAGCAGACGGCGCGATGGCCGCAACGAATTGCGGATCGGCATACACCTGCCGCAGCAGCGCCCGCACCAGCCGCGGGTACGCCGCCTGTCCGGCGGGCACGGCCACGATGTTGGCGTAGCTCGAGTCGAAGGCGATCTCGCCGCGGTAGGTCTTGCGCAGCGTCTGCGCGGCGTTGCGCGTGACGGTGACTTCGACGTCCATGCGGCCGGAGCCGTTGACCACGCCCAGATCGAGTTCGTTGACGAGGATGCGCGCCGCGATGCGGGTCGGGGCCTTGGGGTCGTAGACCGAAATCTCGCCCAGGTCGCGCATCAGCGCGTCTTCAAGGTACTGGGCGAAGGTGCCGCTGGGCGACACCAATCTGGCGCGGCGCAGGCGCAGGATGTTGAGGGCGTCATTGGGGTCGGTCGGCTGCACCTTCCCCACCGCGACCTTGCCGGGGTTGTGGGCCTCGAGCCGGTCGAGCGCCTCGTAGTCGGCGGCATAGGGCGGTGCGCCGAGTTGCGCGCAGCCCGTGGCCAGTGCGGCCAGCAGGAGCGCGCCTGTGCGCATGCGCAGACCCTGCGGTCTGGAGACGATCGCCATGTCTTGAACTCCCTCGTCCGAGATGTCTTCTTCTCCCCGGCGCGAGGGTAGCAGGCATCGCGCCGCGCGCGAAGACAGCGGCGGCGCGACGCGGCCGACTCAGATCGGCTCGAGCACGTGGATAAGCTTGCTCTCGGTGAACTCCCGGGTCTGAGCGCTGAAGGCCGCCATGTGCGGCGCGACCCCGTGGGCCTGCAGCGCAGGCAGCGAGGCCCACTTCTCGATGACCACGAAAGTGTCAGGCCCGAAGCTGGCCTTCGACGGCGGAATGCCCTGTGCGTCGATCGTGGCGCCGTACTCGATGCAGCCCTCTTCGGCGAGCACGGCGGCGCGGTTGGCGATGAAGGCTTCGAGCAAACGGGCGCGCTGGCCGGGCTTGGCGGTGATGACGGCAACGACTTGGATCATGGAACAGGGTCTCCGTTGAAGTGGGGTGATGCGGTGAAGGGAACGACCGAATCTACGAGATCGCGCGCCGCCGCGCAGGTCCGGTGGGCGACAAGGCCGCCGGTCGGCCGGCGCATGCACACGCCGCATGCGAGAGTTACCGGCGAGACACACACTCGCCCCGCCACTGTCGCGCCGAGGTCATAGGATCAAGTCTTCTTCCGCATCGACCTGCCTTTGCCCATGTTCATCGTCACCCTGACCTACATCCGCCCGCTCGAGGAACTCGACGCTCTGATGGATGCGCATGTCACCTGGCTCAAGAAGCACTACGCCAGCGGCCTGTTCGTGGCCTCGGGGCGTCAGGTGCCGCGCAAGGGCGGCGTGATCCTCGCGCGCTCGGGCGACCGCGAGGGGCTCGAGGCGGTGCTGGCGCGCGACCCCTTCGTGCAAGGCGGCGTCGCGCGCACCGACGTCATCGAATTCATTCCCAGCATGACCGCGCTGAGCGTCGAGGTGCTGCGCGGCTACTGAAGAGAACTGCGTAGCCTCGGAAGCCTGATCGATCAGGCCCCCGGCACTTCCTCGCGCCCGTCCGGGTGCCGCGCAAAGCGCGCGGCCTCGGCGCCGTGCACCGGCGCCGGGTCGGTCCAGGGCCAGCCGCCGAACTGGGTGCGGCGGTAGTCGGCCATCGTCTGGGCGATCTCGGCCTGCGTGTTCATCACGAAGGGGCCGTACTGCGCCACCGGCTCGGCGATCGGGCGGCCCTGCAGCAGCAAAAACTCGCCGTCGCCCTCGGGGCCGTTGCACAGCTCCACGGCCGCGTCGGCGCGCAGCTCGATGGCCGCCGGTCCGTCCACGCGCCGGCCCGCCACCTGCGCGGTCGCACCCTTGAAGAAGTACAGCATGCGTCGCGTGCCCTCGCCCGTGGCGGGAGGCAGCGTCCAGCGCGCGCCGGGCGTCATGCGCAGCGTCCAGATCGCCAGGTCGGCACCGGCCTGTGCGGCCCATGAATCGGGCGGCGGCGCGAGCGGGTCGATGGCGGCCTGGGCTTGTGCGTCATCGGCGCCGAATCGCCCGGCGATCACCGCCACTTCGGTGCGGCCACCCTGCGCGTCGTCCGAGGCGAAGCGCGGAATCGCCTCCGACCAGAACATCGTGAAGTGCGGCTCGGCCATCTTGTTCTTCGCCGGCAGGTTGAGCCAGATCTGGAACAGCTCCAGCGGGTTCGGCGCGCTGGCGTCGAGCAGCGGGAACATCTCCGAATGCACGATGCCCTTGCCGGCCGTGAGCCACTGCACGTCGCCGCCGCCGAAGCGCGCGGTGGCGCCCAGCGAGTCGGAATGGTCGATCAGGCCCTTGCGCACGATGGTCACCGTCTCGAAGCCGCGGTGCGGGTGCGAGGGAAAGCCCGGCACCGTCTCGCCGTGGTACATGCTCCAGCCGTCCTTGCGGCTGAAGTCCTGGCCGATCTGGCGGCCGGCCAGCGAGGCCTCGGGGCCCATGCGGCCGTTGGCCTTCGGGTACGCGTCGTCGTGGTAGACGCAGAACAGGAACGGGTCGAGCGTCTGCCACGGGAAGCCGAGTGGCTGGACCTGGACGATGGGAGACGGGCTGTTGCTGCTCTGGCTGTTGTCGTTGCTGTCGGACATGTCGGTACTCCTGGGTGGGGTGGGCACGGCCGCCATGCGGGCCGTGCCTGAACCAGGAATATCGGGGCGCCGGCGCCTTTCGGTAGGTGCCTTCCGCGCAACGATCAAGAGCGCATATGGAACGACGGGCATCGTCCGGCTCGGTTTTACTGCCCGGGCATGGCGGCGTTCGGGTCCATGTAGACCAGTTCCCAGATGTGGCCGTCCAGGTCCAGGAAGCCGTGGCCGTACATGAAGCCGTAGTCCTTCGGTTCGCGCGGCGTCGTGCCGCCGGCGGCCACCGCCTTGGCGACCAGTTCGTCGACTTCGGCGCGGCTCTCGCACGACAGGCACACCAGCACCTCGTTCTCCTTGCGGGTGTCGGGGATGCCCTGGTTCGTGAAGGTCTTGAAGTAGTCCTCCATCAGCAGCATCGCGTGGATGCTGCCCTCGTGGATGACCATGCAGGCGGCGTTGGCGTCGGTGAACTGTGCGTTGAAGGTGTAGCCCAGCGCGCCGAAGAAGGCCTTGCTCTTGTCGAGGTTCTTGACGGGGAGGTTCACGAAGATCTGCTTGGTGGCCATGGTGTCTTTCCTGTGTCGATGAAGGATGGATCGGGTGTTTGCCGACGTCTTGTGTACGCCGTCCACAAAAGATATCAAAGAAAATGGACGGTGTCCACATGATTTTTCGAGCCACCGGAATCGGCCGGCACCACGTCGCTTTGGGAGAAAAAGAGCGGGCATCATGAACACCATGGAAATCGAGTTCAAGTTCTGCATTCCCCCCGACCGCCTGAAGGCCGTCGAAGCCGCGTTGCGGCGCGGCGCCGTCGTGCGCACGCGCCTCCAGGCCCGCTATTTCGACACCGCCGACCAGCGCCTCGTCGCCGACGGCATGGTGCTGCGCCTGCGCAAGGAGGGCCGGCGCTGGGTGCAGACCGTCAAGGCCGCCGGCGACAACGCGCTGCACCGGCTCGAGCACAACGTCGACCTGGGCACCGGCGCCGCCGCGCCCGCCATCGATCCCGCGCGCCACGCCGGCACACCCGTCGGTGAGCGGCTGGCCCGCCTGCTGCAACCGGCCGATGGCGGCCCCGTGCCGCTGGTCGAGCGCCAGTCGACCGACATCGTGCGGCTCACGCGCGACCTGCGCGTGAGCGGCCCGGGCGGCGCCGTCGTCGAGATGGCGCTCGACGTCGGCAAGGTCGTCGTGCACGCGGGCACGCCCGCGCAGCGCACCTCGCCCGTGTGCGAGCTGGAGCTCGAACTCAAGAGCGGCGACGTGCAGGGGCTCGTGGCGCTCGCGCGGCGCTGGTCGCAGCAGCATGGCCTGTGGTTCAGCACCGTCTCGAAGGCCGAGCGCGGCATGCGCCTGCTGGCCGAGCAAGAGACCGTGCCCGCCGTCAAGGCCGAGGCGCCGCGCTTCCCGGCCTACGACCTCGACGGCCGCGCCCTCCAGCAGGCCGTGGTCGCGTCGTGCCTCAATCAGATGCTGCCCAACGCCAGCGAGATCGCCGCGGGCAGCACCGACGAAGAACAGATCCACCAACTGCGCATCGGCATCCGCCGCCTGCGCACCGCGCTGCGCGAACTCGCGGGGCTTGATGCCGACACGAGTCGCTTCGACGCCGCCACCTGGGAGCCGCCCCTGGTCGACGCCTTCCGCGCGCTCGGCGAGCTGCGCGACCGCGAACAGGTCGTGAAGCTTGCGCAGCCGCAACTGCGCGAGGCGGGGGCGCCGGAGGTTGATCCGCTGGCGGGCGACGTTGCAACGCCGGCTTCGACACCCGGCGACATCGTGCGCGCCGCGGCGTTCCAGGACGTGCTGGTGTCGCTGATCGGCTTCACTGCCGCTGCGCCGCCGTCGACGGGGTCCGCGCCGCTCGCAGCAGACGAGGCCCGCCAGCAGCTGCGCGAACAGCTCCAGCGCTTGCACAAGCAGGCCGTGCGCGACGGCGAGCGTTTCGAATCGCTCGCCACCGAGCACCAGCACCGCGCGCGCAAACGGCTCAAGCGCCTGCGCTACCTGGCGGAGTTCGCGGCGCCGTTGTTTGCCGAGGCGGAAGGCGGCAAGAAGAAAAAGGACGCGGCCGAGCGCTACCTGAAAGCCCTGCGTCCCGCGCAGGACGCGCTGGGCGAGTTCAACGACGAGGCCGTGGCGCTCGCGCTGTACCGCGAGGTCGCATCGCGCGATCCGCGCGCGTGGTTTGCGGTCGGCTGGTTCAGCGCGCGCCGCGCGGCGGGGGCGAAGGCGTGCCGCAAGGCGCTGGAGACGATCGGCGAGGCGCCGAGGTTCTGGAAGAAATCCTAGCGGTTGTGCTCAGTCGTCAAGGGCAAGCGTCAGCTGTTGCGAGCCTGGCAAGGCCGGATCGATTCGCCGATCTGCCAGCTTCTTGGCGGCTACACCGGCTCCCCAGGCAAAGAGGGCGAGCCATGCGAGCCAAGTTGCAAACAGGCACAAAAGCACTGCCGACCACCGCTGCTCCTTCACCGTACTCTTTACGAACGCTGGAAAGCCCGCGTCCTTGAAGACGCTACACAGCGCTTTCACCTCGTCCTCGGAAAACGAGGTGCGGGCCTCGATGTCACTTGCAATGTTGGTGCAGTCCGAAGCGCTTAGCGAGGCTGTTTGCAGTGGCCATGCCGCCGTGATCTCCGTCGCAGTCGCCAGAAACAGCCGCCCAGTTGCCTTGAGAGAAAGAAGCGCGCGATCCGTGGGCAGGCTCGCTACGCTCAAGGCAAACACCGCAACCGCAGCAACGAAGCCTGCCAGCCGGGCGGCTTGGCTTGCGCGTCCTGGCAGCTTGTGTTCCTTGACCTGCCGAAGTTCAGCGTCAAAGAGTTCGCCGCAATGCCGAAGTGTCCTCATCTGCACGTCGTTGTGCTTCGCCCACTGAATGAGCTGATGGGCTTCCGTCAGGCTGGCCACGGGAATGCCAGCGAAGAGGCGGAAAGAAACCAGGCTTGTCTGCTCATCGACGAACGCACGGACTTCTGGATCTGTGATTTCCTGTTTGCCGTGCACCAACTGCCAAAGCCGGCGAATCAGTACATGGCGGGACTCCGTGCGCCAAATGACCCAGACGAACGCTGCGCCGATCAGGATCGGAGCAGCGACGCTGAAGAAGCCGGAGATCTCAGAGGCCGTGGCGAAATCCATCGCTCAACAAGGCTCAGTGATGGTGCCCGTGCGCCCCATGCACATGCCGGTGCTCGATCTCCACCGGCAGCGCCGCGCGCACGTCCGTCACCTGTAGGCTGAACTTCAGCGCCTTGCCGGCCCAGGGGTGGTTGCCGTCGAGCAGCACGACCGGGCCCTTGATCTTGGTCACGGTGAAGACGTGCTCGGTGCCATCGTCGAGCCGGCCCTGCAGCTGGCCGCCGACCTTCACGCCGGGCGGGAACTCGGTCTTGGGAATGCTGCGCACCAGCGCCTCGTCGCGCAGGCCGAAGGCGTCTTCGGCGGCGAGGTTCAGCGTGGTCTGGTAGCCCTTTTCCTGGCCGTCGAGCGCCTGCTCGATCTTGGGCAGGGTGTTCTCGTAACCGCCATGCAGGTAGGCCATCGGCTCGGGGCTGGCTTCGATGAGCTTGCCCTGGGCATCGGCGACTTTGTACTTGAGGGTGACGACGGTGTCTTTTTCGATTTTCATGGCGGGCATTTTCCTTGGAAATCACTGACCGCATGAGACGAGTCGCTTGGGGTGCAGCGGCTGAAAGAAAGCGACAAGCGGTAGCGGTGGTGGCTCGATGCAGGTGAGCTAAAACCCCTTCCATACCGATCCACACAGAAGCGAAGGAACCTGACATGTCGGAAAGCAATGCAGGCACACCGAAGGAAGCAAGACTCGGGATAGGGTTGGCCGTGTTCTCGCTTGTTCTCGGGGCGATAAAAGGCGTGCTCTTGCCAGTCCCCGGACCGTTGTGGATTGCCATGACAGTCCTGGCCATTTTGGCCGCCCTCGTTTTCGCCGTCGCCAAGGGGTTCAATTGGGCGAGGATCGCATTCCTTGTTCTGTTCTTGCTGGGCTTGCCAAGCCTCTACTTCGTTCGCGAGTCGCTGTTGCAAGAGGGCGTGCCATCTCTGGTCATTCTGCTGGCTCAAACTGCCGTTCAGTTCGCAGCGTTGGTGCTCTGGTTCCTGCCAACGTCAAATGCATGGTTTCGACAGCGGGTCATCGTCAAGTCAACGGCCTCCTCGCAAGGCTGAGGCTTTCAGCTCGACAAGATGGGACATTCCGCCTCAGGCCTTCCCCGACCGAAGCACTTCTGGCAACGCCTCCACCGTGCTCAGCTTCTCCATCACCATCCCGATGAACGCTGACACCGCCTGTGGCAACTGCTTGCGGCTCGGATACAGCACGCTCAGCCCATGCCCCGTGCGCTGGTACTGCGGCAGCACCGGCACCAGCCGCCCCGCTTCCACATCGAGCCGCCCCATCGACGGCGGCAGCAGCGCGATCCCGAGACCCGCCAACGCAGCCTTGCGCAACGCCTGCGCGGTATTCCCGCTGAAGCGCCCGGTCACCTGCACTTCTTCATTCACCCCATCCGGCCCGGTCACCCGCCACGTCGCCCGCCCGCTGGGATGCGCCGCCGTCACGCAGTCGTGATCGGCCAATTCCTGCAGCGTCGCAGGCGCACCGCGCGCGGCGATGTACGCGGGGCTCGCGACCATCCCGTCCGTGCGCGGCCCCAGGAGCTTGCGGCCGACAAAGCCTGAATCGGGCAGCGCCCCGCCGCGAAACGCCACGTCGATCTGGTCGGCGATCAGGTCGGCCTTCGCGTCGCTCAGCACGAAGTCGACGCGCACCAGCGGATTCGTCGCCAGAAAGTCCGCCACCCACTCCATCGGGAAGAAGTCGAAGAAATCCGCCGTCGCCGCCACGCGCACCAGCCCGCTGGGTTCCTGGCTGCCGGTGATCAGTGCCTGCCCAGCCTCGACCAGCCCATCAACCGCTCCTGCGCAGCGCTCGTGGAACGCCTGCCCCGCGCTCGTGAGCGTGAGCTTGCGGGTCGAGCGCTGCATCAGCCGGGTGCCCAACTGCGCCTCGAGCTGCTGGATGCGCCGGCTCACGGTGTTGGGCGGCAGGCCCAGGCGCCGGGCGGCTTCGGCAAAGCTGCCGTGGCGCACCACCTGCACGAACATGGCGATGTCGTTGAGGTCGAGCATGGGGTTGATTCCTTCGATGGATGGACGAGTGCAATCCGACTCTACCGTCTAGTCGATCAATGGGCGCGACCCTAATCTTCAGGTCATGGCTTTTCCAGCCTCCAGCCCACCCCCATTCAGGAGCACCCCATGACCCCGCAAAAACCTCTCGTCGGCATCATCCTCGGCTCGACCCGCGAAGGCCGGTTCGGCGAGAAGCCCGCGCACTGGATCCACGAGATCGCGAAGCAGCGCACCGACCTGGCCTTCGAGCTGGTCGACCTGCGCGACCACCCGCTGCCCTTTTTCAACGAAGCCGGCGCGCCCGCCTGGGGCCCGGTGAAGAACGAGGCCGCGCAGCGCTGGCAGGCCAAGCTGGCCACCTTCGACGGGCTCATCATCGTCACGCCCGAGTACAACCACGGCCCGAGCGCGGTGCTGAAGAACGCGATCGACTGGGCCTACAAGGAGTTCATCCGCAAGCCGATCGGCTTCGTGGGCTACGGCGGCGTGGGCGCGGCGCGGGCCGTGGAGCAGCTGCGGCTGGTCGCGGTCGAGATGCAGATGGCGCCGGTGCGCCACGCGGTGCACATCGGCATGGTCGAGTTCCTCGGCATCTGGCAGCAGGGCAAATCCTTCGACGACTTCCCGCACCTGGCGCAGTCGGCCACGGGCCTGCTCGACGACATGGCGTGGTGGACCCGCGCACTGAAGACCGCCAGGGAGGCTGTATGACCACCGCTGTTGCAACCGACACCCGCGCCATCGTCTACCGCACGCGTGGCGCCCAGCACGGACCGATCACGCGGCTCATGAGCCCGGGCGACCTGGGCGAATACCTCAAGCCCTTCGTGTTCCTCGACCTCTTCGGCTTCGACACCACGGGCGGCCACAAGGGCTTCGGCATGCACCCGCACTCGGGCATCGCCACGCTGACCTGGCTCATCGAAGGCGACACCTTGTACGAAGACACGACCGGCGAACAGGGCGTGCTGCGCGGCGGTGGTGTCGAGTGGATGCGCGCGGGCAACGGCGTGTGGCACACGGGCGCACCGGCGCCGGGTGTGACGCGCGTGCAGGGCTTCCAGCTCTGGGTGGCGTTGCCGGCCGCCGAGGAAAACGCGCCCGCGCAGAGCATCTACCTCGCGCCCTCGCAGGTGCCGCAGGAAGGCCCGGCGCGCGTGCTGCTCGGGCGCTACGGTGCGGCGCAAAGCCCCATTCCGGCGCCCTCGCCGATGAACTACCTGGCCGTGCAACTGAAGGACGGCGAGCGCTGGCGCTACACGCCGCCTGCTGGCCACACGGTGGGCTGGGTGGCGGTGAATGCGGGCCGGCTCGACGCGGGCGACGGCACCGGCGGTCCCATCGGCACGGGCGAGCTCGCGGTGTTCGAGGAATCCGACGCGGCGCTCGAGGTCGTGGCGCAGGGCGACACGGCTTTCGTGCTCGGCTCGGCCGTGCCGCATCCGCACGACCTGGTGATGGGCCACTACTCGGTCCACACGAGCCGCGCGACGCTCGACCGGGGCGAGGCCGAGATCCGCCGCATCGGCGCGAAGCTGCGCGAGGAAGGCCGGCTGGCCTGAATGAACCACGCGTAAGCCAGCATGCGCCGCGCGGGCGGCTGCGCCAGAATCGTTCGCTTCTGTTTTCTCTCTCGAACGATCCCGCAGCTGCCCCACGCCATGAATCTCGTCGACGCCTTCGCCGCCCACGCCACCCATTTCATCGACATCCGGCGCGACATCCACGCGCACCCCGAACTCGGTTTCGAAGAGCACCGCACCGCCGAGAAGGTGGCGAACCTGCTCACCGAATGGGGCATCGAGGTGCACCGCAGCATCGCGGGCACGGGCCTGGTCGGCGTGCTGCGCAAGGGCACGGGCAGCCGCACCATCGGCCTGCGCGCCGACATGGACGCGCTGCCGCTGAACGAGGCCAACGACTTCGCCCACAAGTCCACGCACGCGGGCCGCATGCACGCCTGCGGGCACGACGGCCACACGACGATGTTGCTGGCCGCCGCCTGGCACCTGTCGCAGCAAGGCCCCACCGACTTCGACGGCACGGTGCATTTCATCTTCCAGCCCGCCGAAGAGATGGGCAAGGCCGGCGCCAAGAAGATGATCGACGAGGGCCTGTTCGAGCGCTTCCCGTGCGATGCGGTGTTTGCGCTGCACAACTTCCCGGTCGGCGACGTGGGCCGCTTTGCGCTCAACGAAGGCGCGCTGATGGCGTCGAGCAACACCTACAAGGTCACGCTGCGCGGGCGCGGCACGCACGCCTCGATGCCGCACACCGGCATCGACCCGGTGGCCGCCGTGGTCACGCTGGCGCAGCAGCTGCAGACCATCGTGCCGCGCACCATTCCGAGCACCGAGCGCGCCCTGCTCGCGGTCACGCAGCTGCAGGGCTCCGACGCGCCCAACGTGATTCCCGACGAGGCCTCGGTGGGCGGCACGGTCCGCACCTTTTCCGTCGACGCCATCGACAAGATCGAGGCGCGCCTGCGCGAGGTGGCCGAGGGCGTGGCCATGGCGCATGGCTGCACGGCCGACATCTTCTTCAAGCGCTCGTCGCCGCCGGTGGTGAACCACGCGGCCGAAGCGCGCTTTGCGGCCGGCGTGATGCGCGAGGTGGTGGGCGACGACATGGTCACCGACGACTTCCCCGCCGTGATGGGCGCCGAAGACTTCGCGCACATGCTGCTGGCGCGGCCCGGCTGCTACGCCTTCCTGGGCAACGGCGACGGCGACCACCGGCTGGACGGCCACGGGCCCGGCCCTTGCATCATCCACAACACCTCGTTCGACTTCAACGACGAGATCATCCCGATCGGTGCCAGCTACTTCGTGAAGCTGGTGCAGCGCTGGCTGCCGTCGGGCGCCTGACCCATTTTTTTGTTGACGATGATGAAAGCGGCCCCGCCCATGACTTTTTCTCTGCTGACCCGACGTTCGCTGGCTGCCGCGGCAGCCGCCCTGGCCCTCGGTAGCTTCGGCCTGGCCCACGCCCAGCAACGCGTGATCCACATCATCGTGCCCTTCGGCACGGGCGCCGTGCAGGACACGGTGGCGCGTGCCTTCAACAACGAGCTGGGCGCTGCGCTCGGCGGCAGCGCCATCGTCGAGAACCGCGCGGGCGCGGGCGGCACGGTGGGTGCGGCGATGGCGGCCAAGGCGCCGGCCGACGGCAACACGCTGGTGCTGGCGGCGGCCAGCCACAACATCGCGGGCTTCCTGTACAGCAAGCTGCCCTACGACCCGCTGAAGGATTTTGTCGGCGTGGCCAACGTGGGCAACGCGGGCTATGTGCTGGCGGTGGCCAGCGGCATGAACGTGGCGACCACGGCCGACTTCATCAAGGAGGTCAAGGCCAACCCCGGCAAGTACAACTACGCCTCGGCCGGCAACGGCAGCGCCACGCACCTGGCGATGGCGTCGTTCCTCGCGAAGGCGGGGCTGCAGATGACGCACATCCCGACCAAGTCGACCGGCGAGGCCGTGAACGAGGTGCTCGCGGGCCGCGTGCAGGCGGTGATCTCGTCGAGCATCGGCGTGATGGGCTTCCAGGACGACGCGCGCATGAAGCTACTGGCCTCCACGGGCCAATCGCGCAGCCCCTTCCTGCCGAAGCTGCCGACGGTGGGCGAGAGCGGCCTGCCGGGCTACGCCTTCGATTCGTGGATCGGTCTGCTGGCGCCGGCCGCTACGCCGAAGGCCGAGGTCGAGCGCATCAACGCGGCGGCCAACAAGGTGCTGGCCGATCCGGCGATCCAGGAACGCTTCAAGCGCCTGGGCGTGGAGCCGCGCAGCCAGAACGTCGAGGCTTTCCAGAAGCTGCTGCGTGCGGACTGGGATGCGATGGGGGTGGTGGTGAAGGCTTCGGGGGCGAAGGTCGACTGACCTTTTTTTGGCGCTCTTGTTCGGGGCGCGTGCACAGGACACCGGGTACTCCCCTCCGCGAATGTCCCCCGCTTCGCTCCTCCTTGATTTCGCTGCGGGGAGCACCCAGTGCCCTGTGCACCTGGGCACGCTCTGCGTTTGCGGCCGATCAACTACCGCTGCTGACAACGATCACGCTGGCGGGGTGCCTTGCGCAGCGAAATCAAGGGGGAGGCCGCAGGCCGGAGGACATTCGCGGAGCAAGGTGCCCCGTCGGCGTGATCGCGCCCCGAACGACCCGTTTGTTCACAGATATCACAGAAGCCCTCAGCCCGAAAGAGCGCTTGCCCCACAGATATCTACAAGATATGTACGTAATATATTTAAACTGCGACAGGCACCCCATGTAGTTGGCCCCTGTCGTTTTTCATTGTTCTTAACCCTAGGACGAAGCATGAAGTCACAAGCAGGCATGGTTTCCTCACTCAGTCTCGCGGGCCTGGTTGCCCTGGCCGTGGCAAGCCCCGCGCAAGCGCAGGAGCAGGTGGTCAAGATCGGCCACAGCGGTCCGCTGTCGGGTCCGAACGCCTTCGCGGGCAAGGACAATGAAAACGGCATCCGCCTAGCCATCGAGGAGCTCAATGCGAAGAAGCTCAGCGTCGGCGGCAAGACGCTGAAGTTCGAGCTGATCTCCGAAGACGACCAGTGCGACGCCAAGACCGGCGTGAGCGTGGCGCAGAAGTTCGTGGACGACGGCGTCAAGTTCGTCATGGGCCCGTACTGTTCGGGCGTGGCCATTC